>NZ_JBWYIS010000007.1:0-150462 GCF_056779945.1 Acinetobacter sp. ANC_7635
TCTTTGTCTGCTCCTTCTGGAAGTGCATCAACTTTCGCTTGTGCATCTTCTTTAGCAGTAAGCGCATCATCACGTGCTTGAGTCAGCTCAGCAAGTTCTGTTGGCGTGATTAAACCATCTGCTTCTGCATCTGCTAGTGCTTGCTCTGCCTCAGCATATGCTGCTTCAGCCGCCTCTACTGCCTCTGTCGCTTCTTCAAGTGTAATATCTTCGCCGTCTGGTACGCCATCACCATCTGCATCATTGACTTCAGGTAAGTCAATATTTACAAGAGCATCTAGACGATCTTGTAAACCATCTTTAATCGCTCCATTTGGCAATACATTTACCTTATCTTGAGCAACTTCTTTTGCATCAAGTGCAGCCTGTACTTTCTGTTCAAGAATACTGAGTTCAAGCGGGTTAATTAAGCCATCTTTTTGAGCCAAAGCTAAATTATTAAGAGCTTCAGCATATTTAGCTTCAGCTTCTTCTACAGCTGACTGCGCTTCCTGAATCGCTTCTGGTAAGCCATCTACAATGCCATCACCATCTGCGTCATTTACTTCAGGCAAACTTATGTCAGTCAGATCATCTAATCGATTTTGAAAGGCATCTTTCTGCTCCTGAACAGATTCAGGTAGAGCATTTACTTTACTTTGAGCAGTTGACTTAGCAATTTGTGCCTGCTCTAAAGCATTCTGTAAAGCATTAAGCTCTGTTGGATTAATTAATCCATCACGATTTGCAACAGTTAAAGCATTTTCAGCAGCTGCATACTTTGCTTCAGCCTCCGCAACAGCCAACTCTGCTTCAATGAGTGCTTCAGCGATATCATCTACGATACCATCATCATTTTCATCATTAATTTCAGGTAGGATGATATCCACTAAATCTTCAAGACGTTCCTGCAAAGCATCTTTTTGAGATTGAACTGATTCTGGTAATAAATTTGTTTTAGTTTCTGCTAAGGCTTTGGCACTCTCGAAAGCCTCTTTAGCTTGATCTAATTCCGCTCTTTCAGCAGGTGTAATCAGGCCGTTTTCATTCTTCTCTAAAATTAAATCTTTTAATGCTTCGTACGCTTGTTCAGCATTGGCTACAGCTTCTTCAGCATCTAGTAAAGCTTGCTCGAGATCATCTGGTACACCATCACCATTTTGATCATTAATTGCTGGCAACTCTTCATCAACCAAATCATCTAGTCGATCTTGTAAATCAGATTTTGCCTCGCCATCTACCAAGTTATCGACTTTATCTTGAGCAGCATCTTTAGCATCCTTCGCATCTTGTAATGCTTCCTCTAATTCAGCTTTTTCCTCGGGAGTAATTAACCCATCATTTAATTTATCTTCAATCAAATCTTTAAGATCTTGATAAGCTTTCTCTGCATCATTAACGAGCTGTTTTGCTTCTTCTAATTCATCGTTAATTGGTGGTTCTGGTTCCGGCGATACAGAATTAGATTTTTTATCAGAATCACTCATATTATCTGCAATAGCAACTACTCCAGCAGCTAATCCCCCTGCAATTAACCATGGAGTTAACCCTGTCAAAGCTGTACTTGAGTTTCCAGCGATAAGTGCTGAAATATCATCAATTGGATAATATTTAATAGTCGAAGCTATTTCATTGGCAGCATCTGTGAACTCAACCCAATAAAGCTGACCATTGTCATTAAATAAAATATTATGACTATTTAAGGGATCGTCAAAATAACTTTCTACAACTAATTGTTCGCCATTTTTAAAATTAATAACTAAAGAATTTCCTTCTTTCTGAAAATTTAAGACCTCTTCGATTGATGCATCAATTTTCACAATTGAGTTCTGGTTTAATACGATTTTATTAGCAGTAGTCTTTTCTAAAACCGCCCCATCGTTTTTTGATAGTATTTCTAAATTTTTCATGACGTCACCCAGTATTATTAAGATATTCTTTAACCCTCTATTTTTTTATCAGATTGAGAATCAATGTAAACGTCATAAAAAGTCAGTTGAAAATCAACAAAAATTCATAGTTAAAAAAAAATTTTTACACCCCATTCGAGATTCTTAAAGCAATGTTTTTATTGAAAATATTAATTTTTGAAAAAAATCACTATTTATAAATTAATTGTGAAAAAAATATCAATATTTATCTTTTTATATAAATTAGACACAAAATTTTTAAATAGTGCAAAAAAATACCAGAAACAAAATTACACTATTAATTAATTAAAGTTACATAATAAAACCCAATGAAACAATATTTTATCTCTTGAAACAAATTAAATTTTATTTATTTTCAAACACTTATTTTTACTAATTTATTTTTCCTATATAAAACATAAGGTTGGAATTAATAGTTTATTTCAATTTTTTTATTCTTATTACTTCGAAATAACTTAAAAAATGGCCAAAAACACCATTGCAATGTGGAAGTTAAAATATATTTATAGAAATTTTCCAGCCGTTAAAATATTGTTTTATATTGATAATTTAAAAATCAGTTTTAAGTTATTAAGTTACTTTAAAATCAAAAACCGAGATTTAAATCTCGGTCTTTTAGATTCATTGATATTTTAGTTTGGAATTCTTAGAACCTGTCCCGGGAAAATATCATCGGCATTTTTAAGTAATGGTCGGTTTGCTTCAAAAATTTTGTTGTACTGATTTGCATCACCATAAAACTCTTTAGAAATTTTTGAAAGATTATCCCCTGATTTCACTGTATAGAATTTACTTTCAGGCTCTGGAGATGAAACAGTAAGTTGGTCATCGACTTGAGCAACATGATCAATATTTCCCACAGCCAAGATGATCTTTTCACGATCTGCTTGAGTTTGCACTTGTCCTTTTACAGTCGCTAAATCACTGCTTGCATTATAAGTCACAGACAGTCCTGTTACTGGTAAGCCAAGTGATTTAATATGCCCCAATAATTTATTCGCAACTTCTTGAGCAGATGGCTCTACTGGCGTTGCTGGTGTAGCTTGTTGCTCAGCTGGTGCGGTATTCTTTTTCCCAATACCTTTCACAAAATCAAAAAGACCCATTGTTATTCTCCTATTGTTATTTCAGTTTGGTGATCAAATAATTTAGATCCCTTAATTTTTATACAGAAGAACTATACCTAACGCCGTTATCTTTCTTAAACTTAAGGTAACTTAATGTAATATTGCAATTTAATCCTTAATAAAAAAAAGCCACCATAAAGGTAGCTTTTAAGTTCGAAAAGAACTGAATCTGATGATTAAGCTAATTTCTTAGTTACATAATCGATAGCAGATTGAACAGTTGTAATTTCGTTAGAGTCTTCATCAGGAATAGTAATGTCGAAATCATTTTCGAAAGACATTACAAGCTCAACTAGATCTAGAGAGTCAGCACCTAAGTCATCCATGAAAGATGCTTCGTTTTTAATCTCTTCAGCTTTTAAGCCAAGTTGTTCAGCTACTGCTTGTTTGATACGTTGTTCGATATCGCTCACAGGAATTCTCCTCATTGCTTGTGGCGGCGTATAATGCCTATAGTTTAATTGAATCTTGATATATTTGAAAGTTTATACATCGCATTACGCCATGTATAAACCGCCATTCACGTGTAATACCGTACCAGTAATGTAACTTGCTTTATCAGAAGCAAGGAAACTTACTGCATTTGCGATATCTTGAGGCTGACCAAAACGGTTCAATGCCACTTGATCACTCATTTTTTTCTGAATTTCATCACTTAACTGTTCAGTCATCTCAGTTGCAATAAAGCCAGGCGCGATACTATTGACAGTAATTTGACGACTGCCCATTTCTTTAGCCAAACTGCGGCTAAAAGCTTCAATCCCAGCCTTCGCAGCTGAATAATTTGCTTGACCTGGATTTGCAAAATGCGCAACGACAGAACTAATATTGATAATTCGTCCAAATCTCGCTTTCGTCATACCTTTCAATACACGTTTAGAGAGACGGAACACTGCTTTAAGATGAATATTTTGGATATCATCCCAATCATCTTCAGACATACGAAGCAGTAGATTATCTTTTGTGATACCTGCATTATTCACAAGAACAAGTACAGGACCAAAACTTTGTTCAATATCTGTAATGAGTGCATCAATTGCAGCTCCATCACGAACATCGAGTACTTTTCCTGCACCATGTTCAGCAAATTGTGTAGATAATTTTTCAGCACCAGAATCAGATGTAGCCGTACCTACAACAAAAAAGCCATCTTCGATCAGCTGTTGTGCAATCGCAGCACCAATACCACGGCTTGCACCTGTCACTAACGCGACTTTACATTCCTGCGTCATGCAATTTTCCCTTCTGCAACTAATACAGTATTTAAAGCATCTTCTAAACGAGATTTAGTATCTAAAGGCAATGCTTTTTCAACATGTGCTAGACGTTTTGCTAAATTTGTTAATACATTCCCAGGACCACATTCAACAACATAGCTCACATCTTGATCAGCCAATACTTGAAGTGTTTTAGTCCATTGGACAGACTGATAAAGTTGTGATGTCAACGCTGTACGCAATTCATCAACACTGTCAGCCACTTGTGCATTGACATTTTGAATCACTGGAATGCGAGGTAATTGAATATCAACATCTGCTAAAGCTTTGGCAAACTCTGCTGCCGCTGGCTTCATTAATGAACAATGTGATGGTACTGATACTGGTAACGCAATTGCTTTTGCACCTTGCTCTTTTACCAAAGCTATTAACGCTTCAACTCGTGAAGTATCACCTGCCACCACAACTTGACCCTGTGCATTATAGTTTGCAGCCTCCACCGAACCCTCACCTTGAGCGGTGACTTGAGCACACAGTTCTACAACCTTAGCATCATCAAGACCAAGAATCGCAGCCATAGCACCTTGCCCCTGAGGGACAGCATCTTGCATCAACTTACCTCGTAAGTTCACCAATTTAACTGCATCTTTTAAGCTTAAAGATTCTGCAGCAACCAATGCACTGTATTCACCCAGTGAATGTCCCGCTAAATATTTAGGAACGACACCACCAAGCTCTAACCATACACGCCATAAAGCAATGCTTGCTGTGAGCAGTACTGGTTGTGTAAATTCAGTTTGGTTTAACCCTTCACCACTTTGCGCAATGTGCCATAAATCAAAGCCGAGTGCTTCAGAAGCTTCAGCAAACGTTTCTTGCACACTACTAAACTGTTCTGCAAGCTCCGCTAACATTCCTGCTTTTTGAGAACCCTGTCCAGGAAAAACAAATGCAGTTTTGGTCGCAAGAACGGCTTGCTCGAGGCGTTTAGCAGACATATAAAAATCCTTTATTCAGAGCTTGACTATTCAATTTTGATTAATTTCGATCATCTTGAACATCAAACTCAAGTCTTAACTGATTTGATGGAGCGAAATTTATCATTAAAAAAAAGCTTTGGTAATTGCCAAATACAACAAAAAATAGAAATAAAAAAAGGGAGCTTACGCTCCCATTTTTTCTACTAAGCTTGACGCTTAATACATCACCAATTATTCAGCATCAGCTGCTTTAGCGAATAATTGGCGACCACGGTAGACACCATCTTTAGTTACGTGGTGACGACGGTGAGTTTCACCAGTCGTTTGGTCTACTGTTAATGCATTCTCGGTTAAAGCGTCATGTGAACGGCGCATGTCACGGCGAGAGCGACTTTTACGGTTTTGCTGAACGGCCATGATGGCTCCTTACAAAGATCGAAAAAATGGATCAGAACAAATTCGATTGTCTTATACCTAAGAGTATAACACAAAAATTAGTTAAGTTTACCCTTCAAAGCTGCCAAAACACCAAACGGATTATCTCGTTTTTCTTCAACAACTTCTTCTTGGGCAGGTTGATGCTTATGCTCACAAGACTCATGTCTTGGTGACAAAGGAATCAACAATAACAATTCATCTTCTATGAGAGAAAGTAAATCAGCGGTTGCAGGTGCATCAAATGAACCTTTTGTCGTTGCTTCACTCTCACCTAAGACGATGAAATCAGCATCCTCATCCAAGCGCTCTATCAGTGACTCATCATCGACTAAAGCCAGATGAAAGTCCAATTCGAGAGGTAAGTCAACAGTATCCAAACAACGTTGGCATTCCATTGGAACCTTCGTTTCAACACTACCATCAAGCCAAACGATACGATGATACGCATCCATTGATAGCTTACAGTCTATGTTGATCAATTGATTATCAATTGACCCAACAGCTTCACGGGATATACGAACAAAGCGCGACAATGGCAGTGTACCTGACCATGTGAAGCCCTGTTCAGCCCATTTAAACGGCTCAATCTGTGCCGGAAAGGTATTTGCTGACATAATTAAGGCGGCAATTCTACAAATTCATAAGTACTCTGTCAAAGATTAAGATACAATTTTGCACTTATTCAGACAGATCATTTGGGTTAATCAAGTCATGCATCAGTTGCAGCCGCAACCTGAAGTCACAACTTCATTACAGTTACACTATCCTTCGACCTCAAATTTGACCGATCACTTAGACCGCGTGCAACTCGCACCTTGGGTAAATCTGCAAACAGAAGCTCAACAGGTAGACTGGCTTATCTTACACTTTAATCATTGGTTTTCCCACTTAAATGTCACATTAGTCAAAGGCGACTTTGAACCTGAATACTTCCCCGCCTCAGACCAACAACCCGCTCGCATCCAATTCGCACATGGATTTTTCAATAGTGCTTTACATGAAATAAGTCATTGGACAATCGCAGGAGATCATCGTCGCACTCTTCCTGATCTTGGCTACTGGTATGCACCAGATGGTCGAACCGCTGAACAACAAGCCCTATTTGAACAAGTCGAAATTAAACCTCAAGCAATAGAATGGATGTTTGCCACAGCCTTTGGTCGAAAATTCCGTGTTTCTCTGGACAATTTAACGGGTGAAGGTGGTGATGGACAGTCTTTTAAAGACAATGTTTATGCTCAAGTACAGCGCTATTTTTCAGGTGACGCTCAGCTTCCAAGAGATGCTCAACACTTTATTCAGTGCATCTGTAAGTGTCTCAGAAGTGGCAAAACATTACATTTGGATGAATTTTCTCGTGCATCGCTAGATTAAGTCTAGTAAATATATATTCATGACATTGAAGTGAATGTCTATGCACGCAATAATACGAAAAAATAATCAGGAGAAAATAAAATGCTTCATTTAAGAGTACATCCTGACAATCCACAATCTCGACTTATTACTCAAGCAGTAGAAAGAATACGTGCAGGCGATGTCGTGGTTTATCCAACAGATGCGGCCTATGCCATCGGATGCCAAATTGGTAATAAGCAAGCAATGGAACGAATTGCTCAAATCCGTGATCTTGGTGCTAAGCATCAATATGCGATCTTATGTGCGGATCTCTCAGATATTGCAACGTATGCAAAAGTGGATAATGCAACTTATCGTCTGCTTAAAAATAATACACCTGCGATTACCACCTTTATTTTGCAAGCGACAAGTGAAGTCCCTCGTCGCTTGATGCACCCCAAAAAGAAAACCATTGGTTTACGTGTACCGAGCAACCCAGTCTGTCAAATGCTTCTTAAAGAGCTGGGTGAGCCTTTACTCACCAGCACCCTGATTCTTCCAGGTCAAACTGAGCCTTTGGATGATCCATATGAAATAGAACAACAATTAAGTAAAAGAATTGATGTTTTTATTGATAGTGGACTTGGTACATTAACCACAACAAGTATTGTTGATCTCTCAGGAAGTCAACCTGAAATTATCCGCCGTGGCGTGGGTGATGTGAGTGCTTTTGAGTAAAATGCCTCACCATTCATCTCGCTTTATTTAATTTACGCTGATTTTTCGTTATAAAATGCTTGGAGGGTCTTTATTTGTTGACCCTCTTGCGTAAAGTTGCTTGGTTAAAGCCAAGCTAAATAACTTTCTTTTAAAGTCAGCCACTCTTCATCCAACATTGAAAACCAAAGCGTGTTTCGGTTTCTTCCCTTGACCACTTTATGTTGTCTAAACATTCCTTCATATTGAAAACCGAATCGTAGCGCGGCTTTTTTGGAAGCTAAGTTCAACTCATGACACTTCCACTCTATACGCCTAAATCCTAAAGTAAAACACTCATTCAACAGTAAAAATAATACTTCTGTAGCAGCTCTAGACCGTTTTAAATCTGCTGAGAAGTATACATTCCCAATTTCAACCACTGCATCATCCAACCCGATATTCATCAATGCGATCCACCCCACTGGTTTTTCGCTATGCGAATAACATAATAAATATTCCCTTGTGTACCAAATTGCGATGAGAGTTTATATGACAAATCTTCAATCGAAGTTGGCGCATCGTAAGGCAAATAGGTAAAGCTTGAAATAAACTCATCTGTAATCTTGAGTGGGAATAGATCTCTTGCAAGCTCTTCAATATTTTGAATTAAATTTAAGGGATATAAATTTACATACGTTCCACTCAACGCTTTGAATGAGTCTATAGGGTGAGTATTTGAGTGAACTTTTATACCTACACTTTGTTCATATACATTTTGTTCTACTTTTTGAAAATTATTCATACTCTTTTACTTCTCGTCGAATACACGCTAACAATGAATACCAGTTTACATTTATCAGTTAAAACACTAAATACATCTATATAACCTTAAAAAATACTACCTATTTATTTCAAATTTTTTATCGTAAAACTGCGGATAAAGATATATTCAGCACTCGATTTAATTTAGAATACCCATATTGTTTTTATGCTATTCGAATCACTGTCCTTTTACTGATTTCGATATGTGATCTCCTGAATCGCCCAACATGCTTTTGAAAATTCGCGTGGCTAATAATTGTAATGACTCAAGCTATCCATAATCCCATGGACGCACTTCCACACATCCGTGTTTTAGATGAGTGGCAAGATACGATTCCTGAAGATTTATATATACCGCCTGCAGCATTCGAAATTCTATTAGAACATTTCGAAGGACCACTCGACTTTTTAATTTACCTCATCCAAAAAAACGGTTTCGATCTACTTCAGCTCGATATAGCTCCGATTGCAACGCAATATTTGTCATATATTGACAGTATGAAGTCACTCAATATTGAGTTGACCGCAGATTATATGGTGATGGCGGCTTTATTAGCAGATTTAAAATCACGCTTACTGCTGCCTAAACCTAAATCAATTCAAATTGAAAAAGATCCAAAACAAGAATTAATAGATCGTTTAGAGACATATTTAAGGATCAAGCAAGCTGCTGAGCGTCTCGGTCAAATGCCTATTTTGGACCGTGATACTTTTCTACCCAACGTTAGCCTTGGACAAATTAATACAGTAAATGAAGGTTATGAAGCCTCTCTTCTGCGCGATGCTATGTTTTGTATTTTTAATCGCCCAGAGCCTGTTACACACCAGATTACTCAAGAACCTGTTTTGCTTGAAGAACGTATTGCCTATATTGAACAGATGACAAAATCAGGTGAGGTTTTGAAATTTGATCAACTTTTAAAACCAAGTCAAGGTCGCATGGGGTTAGTGGTGACGTTTATGGCAATATTAGAGCTAACACGTCAGCAAAAAGTTCAAATTATTGCATCAGGTATTGAAGCCCCGCTGGCAATTCAAGGGGTAATGATATGACCATTGATCAATCAAACTCCTTTCAAGTTGATGAGTTACACCACGAAGTGCTCATGCAGCTCGAAGCTATTATTTTTGCCAGTGAAGCGCCTGTTTCTATTGCACGCTTAAAAGAGGCATTTCAAAACCAATTTTCCAAACAACAACTGCGCGCCTATTTACAACAGCTTGCAGTGTTACAACACGGTCGTTCAATTGAGCTGACTGAAACAGCTCAAGGTTTTCGCTTTCAAGTTCGTGCTAAGTATCGACAAGTGATTGCACAAACTTGGCCAGAACGTCCAACTAAATTATCACCATCATTGTTAGAAACTCTAGCAGTGATTGCTTATCATCAGCCCGTTACCCGAGCCGATATTGAGCAAATTCGAGGAGTCACGAATAACAGTCAGCAACTCAGAACGTTATTCGATTGGAACTGGATTAAAGAGTCTGGTTTCCGGGAACTTCCAGGAAGACCCGCGTTGTTGGTTACAACGCCACAATTTTTAAATGCTTTTGGTTTAAGTGATTTAAATCAACTGCCTCCCCTACAGGATGCCAAGGAAGCTTTTATGGCATTGGATGCTCACGCACCCAAGTCGTAAATAGGTGAACTGTTGATGATTATTTCTAAGGTTATGCTGTTATGAGTGAAAAATTGCAAAAGGTATTGGCACGTGTAGGTTTGGGCTCTCGCCGCTATATGGAAGAAGTCATTGCTGCCGGTCGTGTTAGTGTCAACGGTCAAGTTGCTCAAGTAGGTGAACGTATCGAACCAACCGATGAGCTTCGTATCGATGGTCGTAAAGTACAGTTCCAAATTGAAGATGAAATCCGTCGTCGTGTATTGATTTACTACAAACCTGAAGGTGAAATCTGTTCACGTAACGACCCTGAAAATCGCCCAACTGTATTTGATCAATTACCATCAATTCCGGGTGATCGTTGGGTCATGGTTGGTCGTTTAGATATCAACTCAACAGGATTATTACTTTTCACAAACGATGGCGAGCTTGCAAACCGCTTAATGCATCCATCTAGTGAAATTGAACGCGAATACGCTGTACGTGTGATGGGTGAAGTGACCCCTCAACTGAAAAAGAACATGACAGATGGTGTCATGCTCGATGATGGTCCAGCAAAATTTGAGTCATTCTCTGAAATTGGTGGTGAAGGGATTAACCGTTGGTATCAAGTGGTTGTAAAAGAAGGACGTAACCGTGAAGTACGCCGCATCTTTGAATCACAAGGCTTGAAAGTCAGCCGTCTATTACGTACACGTTATGGTACAGTCATTCTGCCACGAGAATTACGTACAGGTCGTTGGATTGAACTTGATAAAAATGACATTGATAACTTAACTAAGTCTGTTGAGCTCAAACCACGCCAAGGTACTGGTCTTTACGGTATGGCGAAACGCCGCAATGAACGTATGCAAGAGAAACCACTTGCAGCACGTCGTGGTGGTTATTTACGCCAACAACGCCGTGACGAAGGCGAGCATCAAGAACCACGCCGTGACTTCCGTCAAGGTGGTGCTGATCAAAGCCGCAGTGATAATCGATTTAACAATCGCGCACCGCGTCAAGAAGGCTCAGAAAACCGTTTCAATGCACGTGCGCCACGTCAAGAAGGCTTTGAGAATCGATTCAACAATCGTGCCCCTCGCACTGAAAATCAGGATTTCCGCAATAAGCGTCCTGAAAACAAAGGTGAAGTAAACGGCAATTCTGTTGATTACAAACCACGTAATGAAAATAAATTTGGTCAACGCAAACCTTTTGGTATTAACAAAGGCTTTAAGAAGTTCTAATTTTTTAAATCCCTAAAAAAACCGCTCAATAGAGCGGTTTTTTTCATTTATTCAATAAAAGGAATATCAATCCATTTAGCAGATGGAAAATGTTGCGATAAATACTTTTTTAAGTAGGCAGATGTATCACGTGAAATAAGCTCATCGTCAGATTCAGCATTCAAATTATATGCTAGAGCATATAACTCAAGCCCACGATGCTTCAGTGCCTCTAAGCTCAACAAAGTATGGTTGATGCTTCCCAAACGCCCCGAACTCACCAAAATTATGGGATATTTTTTATCCACTAAATAATCAATGGTTAAATATTGTGTTGTTAGAGGGACCATCAAGCCACCCGCCCCTTCAAGCAAAACAACTTCATATGAAGAGGACAACTGTTGAGTCGCTTGTTCAATTTTAGCGAAATCAATACTTCGCCCATCTATACGTGTCGCTAAGTGAGGCGATGCAGGATAACTGAAAATTTCAGGCATAGTGAGTTTTTGAGTATCTTCCTCTAACCAACCACATCCCATAATTTCACGATGTTTTTCAATATCTTCAGAAACATCCACATTACCCGTTTGAATTAATTTCTGAGTAATGACATTCCGCCCTTGTTCACGCCAAATTTTTGCCAAATAACCAGTGACGTATGTTTTTCCAATTCCAGTATCAATACCGCTCACAAAGTAGATTTGAGCACTCATGACTTACTCCGTGCGATAAAAAATATAGGGTGATACGTTAAAGGATAGACAAGATTCTCTTGCTCATCAGTCGCAATAAATTGTCGGTAACCTAGATAAAACTGATTCAAACTTTGCTTCGTCCAACGAAACCCCTGTGAGGTTGCCGTCACACCTGTGGCCTGTAAATGTTTTAGGACCAATTTTGGGTGCGCGAAGTGTAATTGAGCCAATTGTTGTTCACAGTGCATCACTTCAAATCCGTTCTGCTCTAGTAAGCTTTTAATTTGGCTTTGATCAAAATATTTTAATCCTTGTCCAGTTAAGGATTTAATTTCTTTTAAGTTCTGAGGCCCATAAGTTGAAAAGCAAAAATAACCATTGGGCTTTAAAGCCGAATAAATTTTCTGTATCAATCTTTCAAACTCAGACATCCACTGTAATGCAGAGCTTGAGGCACATAAATCAAGGTCTTTGGGTAACTCAATTTTTTCGACATCACCAATACGCCACTCGACAGGCTGATGATGACTGATGGTATGCTCAACATCAGCATATAAATCATTCAAAATGACTTGATCCATTTTAAAATGATGAAACATCTCTTGAGTTAGATTTCCAGTTCCACATCCAATTTCAAATACTTTAGCAAGCTCAGAAGATGAAACATAAAGACGCATCAGCTCGCTTAAATGCTTCGCTACATTTTGTTGAATACGTGCCTGATCTGCATAAGTCCAATGCGATTTTGCAAATCGAGTAGCAATCATTTCTTTTTGAATAAATTTGTTCAACATAGAGTCATTCATAATTGTTCTTTCAACCGCTCCAATTCATCTTGATTCAGCTGAGAATTCATACAAATTCTCAGGCGTGAACTTCCTTGTGGAACCGTTGGTGGCCGAACCGGCAAAATATAAAAACCAGATTGTTGTAATTGTTGTGCGCGCTCAAGTGCACGCTGAGAATCACCTAAAATTAAAGGAATAATCTGCGAGCTTGAAGGACATTCGTAACCTTGCTCAAGAATATATTGACGCAGTTGCAGACTCAAATCACTTAAATGAGCACGTTGCTCCTGCATTTTTTTCATTTTATTCCAAATAAAATGCGTCCAAGCCATGTTGATGGGTGGTTGTGCGGTACTAAAAATCAAAGAGCGCATTTTGTTGATTAAATAATCTTTTAAGATTGGATGACACACAATGTATCCACCAACAGATGCGAGTGCTTTCCCAAATGTTCCGACCAAGAAATCGATATCATCTATGACAGCATATTGTTCAGCGCAACCGAGTCCTTGCTTCCCCCGAACACCAATAGCATGTGCTTCATCTACATATAACATGATTTTACTGAACTGATATTTCAGACTCACCAACGCAGTTAAATCAGTTTCATCACCATCCATACTAAAAATTGATTCAGTTACCACAATGATTCTTTGATACAAGGGATCATCATGATATTGCTCGATCAATTGCTTTAAATGAAGCAGATCATTATGTCGATAACGTATCAGCTTCGCTTTACTTAAGCGAATCCCATCAATCATGCTGGCGTGAATCAATTTATCCGAAAGAATTAAAGTTTGACTATCAGCAATCGCAGGCAGAATACCAATATTCATGTGATAGCCACTGTTGAATAACAGAACTGCCCTTTGATTGAATGATTGACTCATGTCATATTCAAATTGCTCATATTCAGGATAATTTCCTGTGAGTAACCTTGAAGATGAAGAGCTCATTCTTTTTGAATCTGCTGAACAGTAATCAAAAAATGCTTCTCTTATTTGTAGATCTGACGCAATCCCTAAATAATCATTACTCGAAAGATTCAACATTCTCTGTTGCTGAAACTCAACCCATTTTCCATACTGAACGATGGATTTAAACTGCCGAAAATTTCCAGTTTGTTTTAATGAGTCTAACTGCTCTTCGTAGTGATCCAACAGATTCATCTCATTTCCTCTGCAAGCTCCATCACAACACTCACCAACTGCGTTAGTAATTCAGTGAGTTCGACATCTGAAATCACAAAAGGCGGCATGACATAAACTAATTTTCCAAAAGGACGAATCCACACGCCTCGTTCTACGAAACGCTGTTGCAGCGTTTTCATATCAACATTTTGTTTAAGTTCAACAACACCGATAGCACCGAGCACACGAACATCTTGAATATGCGCTTGATCATCTAATCTATGTAAATAATGTTTTAGAATTTGCTCTATTCTTTGAATATTGGACTGCCAATCTTGTGACAATAAAAGCTCAGTACTCTTTAAGGCGACAGCACAAGCCAAGGGATTCGCCATAAATGTAGGTCCATGCATAAATACGCCAGCTTCACCAGAGCTGATCACTTCAGCGACATGTCGCGTGGTCAGTGTTGCAGATAAAGTCATATACCCACCGGTCAGCGCCTTACCAATACACATGATGTCTGGTTCAACTTGAGCGTGTTCCCAAGCAAATAATTTACCTGTTCGTCCAAACCCCGTGGCAATTTCATCAAATATCATTAACACCTGATATTGATCGCATAGCCTCTTGGCTTCGCGTAAATATTCAGGATGATAGAAACGCATGCCTCCAGCACCTTGCACAATCGGCTCAATAATCATGGCAGCGATAGTGGCATGATGGTTTTTTAAAGTTTCTGCCAATACAAGAGTATCTGCTGGATTCCAATCTTCATCAAATCGAGTCTGCGGTGCAGGAACAAAATAACGAGAAGGCAAGCTAGAACCAAAGACCTGATGCATCCCTGTGACGGGATCACAAACTGACATTGCATTCCATGTATCACCATGATAACCAGAACGCGTCGTGATAAAACTGGTTTTATCTTTCTTATCTTGTGCGGTCCAATATTGAACTGCCATTTTCAATGCGACTTCAACGGCGACAGAACCTGAGTCCGCATAGAATATTTTATCTAATTGAGGTGGGGTAATTTTTAATAACGTTTTCCCTAATTCAATCGCAGGATCATGAGTAAGCCCACCAAACATAATGTGTGACATGTGCTGCAATTGATCCGACACAGCTTGATTAAGTTGAGGATGGTTATACCCGTGAATGGCACACCACCAAGATGACATACCATCAATGAGTTGACGACCATCTTCAAGTTCAATCATCACCCCTGTAGCCTTTTTCACTTTATATGTCGGCAGTGGGTTTAACATCGAAGTATAAGGGTGCCATAAGTGTGATAAATCGAATTCGTCAACCATCCTGGAAGAGTGTCCTTATTAATCTAGACAGAGCATAACGCGAATTATTTTTGTTATGAATTGCCTGATTAGACAATATTCATCAGGATTTCTCATTCTTTCTTAGATATTGAACGATTTTGTCACTTAGTTGTGTAGCTCTAAAAATTGAAAAGCAGTGAGAACCTGGGATAATTTCGAATTTAAAAAACTTTGCATCTATCTTTCGGATATTATCTAGAACTTTGTTACTAACTAATCCATCATCATCAGCAAATACATGTAATTGTTTTCCGACATAATTTTTCAATATCTCGACAGTATTAAGATGATATAGTAAATCCAAGCCCTGCTTTTTTAAATCTAGCTCTTCACTCGTAATTGAATTTTGCAAAGATTGCCAATCTTGTTTAGCAGTTTGGCTGCCCTGTGAGACCAGATAACAAAATCGCTTTAAAGTGGTCATGGGGTCATTTTCAAAAGATTCTCTAAAACTTTGAAAAGTAGAAAGCGGCATACCTGTAGACCAGCGTTCATTGGCAACAAAGCAAGGATTCGATGCTAAAGTAATTAACGTTTTTGCCTGACCTGAAAGCTCGAAAACCTTTTGGGTGAGCAACGTTGCTAATTGCCCGCCTAAAGACCACCCTATAATGACATCGACTTTTTTAGCTAACTCTACATGTTTAGATAATTCCACAGGATCGAGTGCATTAAAGATATTAATCAGATCGATTTGAAATCCTGCCATATCCAAAGTAGTTTTTAAGTTTTCAAGTGGTTTTGTTCCGAGTCCCCAACCGGTAATTAATAAGATTTTACTCATGATTGCCAATCCTTAGCTGATCGTTTTCGGTCAGTATATAAAGCCAAGCACAATAACTCATTGAGCAAATCATTCAATTTCACTTTGATTTTTAGATAATTATTAAAAATGATTCAATTCAGACAAAACTCAGGTATAAAAAAACCCAGCCTTGCTGGGTTTTAACTTACATTTGAGACTGAATATAGTTTTGTAAACCGATCAGTTCAATTAAGCGAAGCTGTTTTTCTAACCAATAGGTATGATCTTCTTCGGTATCCGACATTTGTTGACGCAACATATCACGTGTCACGTAATCGCCTTTTTCCTCGCAAAGCTTTACACCTTGCGCTAATTTTTCACGCACTTCGTACTCAAGCTTTAAATCTGCTTTTAAACATGAAACGACGTCTTCACCTACTTCAATATCATCACGATTCATATTCGGTGTGCCTTCTAGGAATAAGACACGGCGAATAATAGCATCAGCATGTTGTGCTTCTTCTTGCATTTCATGATCGATACGCTCAAAAATCTTAGTGAGACCCCAATCTTCATACATACGTGAATGAATGAGATATTGATCACGAGCAGCCAGTTCACCACCGATCAACATATTTAAGTAATCTACGACTTCTGGATTGCCACGCATTTCAATCACTCCATTCTTTAATAGCAACATTATGAACAATCAGAGCTTATTTTGCAAAAAATATAATGTGTAAGTTTATGATTTTTATATAATTAAAATGAGAAACATACGCATTTGCAGTTTGTATCACTTATTTTTTACTTAAAAAATAACCCCTTGCATACAGTTAAAAAAATTCGAGAGCAGTTTTAAACAAATTTTAGCTCTATTTAATTTTGTAACCAATCGAAGTGACTATCATTACATTTGAGTTGATGTTGAAAATGATCAAGGACAAATCCTTTTTTTAATTTTAGAATGAATCTATTTGACCATCAGGCAATAACAATGATGACGACTACTGCCCCGATTTTGGTGACAGGTGCAACTGGCTATATTGCTGGTTGGGTAATTAAACAATTATTAGAACAAGGATACACCGTTCACGCCACTGTACGAGACTTAACTAAAAGTTCAAGTTTTCAACATTTAGAACAAATCGCATCTCAAACTTCAGGCGCTTTAAAGTTATTTCAAGCAAATCTCTTAGAAGAAGGTTCGTTTGATGAAGCAATGAAAGACTGTGAAATTGTGATCCATATGGCGTCACCTTTTTTAGTGACTAACTTTAAAGATCCAATCACAGACTTGATTGACCCTGCACTAAAAGGTACGACCAATGTACTGAACAGTGTCAATCGTACAGATACAGTAAAACGTGTCGTTGTCACATCTAGTATTGCTTCAACTTATGGCGATGCAGTGGATATTTTGAAAACTGAGCAGAACCAGTTTGAAGAAAGCCATTGGAATACCACCAGTAGTGCCGAACACCAACCTTATTTTTACTCTAAAGTCGCAGCAGAACGCAAAGCATGGGATATGCAAAAGGCACAATCTCGATGGAATTTAGTGTGTATCAATCCCTCATTGGTTGTTGGACCATCACTCACACCTTCTACACAATCTGGAAGTGTTGAAGTCATTCAACAATTTGGAAATGGCATGACATTATTTGGTGTTCCTCCAATGTGGAATGGTTTAGTCGATGTTCGAGATGTCGCTCATGCGCATATCCAAGCAGCACTTCACCCTAAAGCACATGGACGATATATTATTAATGCTAAAACGATGACCCTACTCGAAATGGGTAAAACATTACGACAACATTATGGTGGACGCTATCCTTTCCCACGAATGATTGCTCCCAAGTTTTTATTCAAATTACTCGCTCCTCTGTTTGGCTATACGCGAAAATTCGTTGACTTGAATGTGGGTTACCCCATTTACTTCAATGCTGAGCGTAGTAAGCAAGAATTAGGCATGCAATATCGTGACGTTGAGACAAGTATCGTAGAACATTTTCAACAGCTACTTGACGATGGCATTATCAAAAAACGTGGTTAATATCTAATTACTCGAGAAAAAAGGGCATCTATTGATGCCCTTTGTTATGTGCAAGATACACTTAAGACTCAGGTTCAGTGAGCTGACCATGCTGGATCATAAATGCAATAAACTCAGCTTCATTCATCACCGGAATACCTAATTTTTCTGCTTTTTCAAGTTTGGAACCTGCCTTTTCACCAGCAACCAAGCATTTCGTTTTACTGGATACACTACCACTCACACGTGCACCTAATGCCTGTAAGAGTTGAGTCGCTTCATCTCGCCCCATACTGCTTAAAGTACCAGTCACCACCCAGCTCTCACCATTTAAAGGTTGTCGAGTCGGTGCTATCGGTGCATCCCAATGAATTCCAGCCTCAATTAATCGATTTAATACTTCAATATTATGTTCAGCTTTGAAAAAGTCTAATATCCATTCTGCAGTAATATCACCTACATCAGGGGTTTTCTTTAATGCTTCTAAATCAGCAGATTTCAGCGCATCTAAAGTCTGGAAGGTATTGGCTAACATTCGAGCCGTAGTCTCGCCTACTCCTCGAATGCCTAGTGCGTAAATAAATGCCGCTAATGTTGTTTTTTTACTACTTTCTATTGAGTCTATGAGATTTTGTACAGATTTCTCGCCCATTTTTTCAATAGTCAGCAGCTTTTCACGATGCTCGTGCAAGTGGTAAATGTCTGCAACATCTTTGAGGAGTTCAAGATGTAATAAAGACTCAACCCAACGATCACCCAAACCTTCGATGTCCATTGCTTTACGTGATACAAAATGACGGATCGCCTCTATACGCTGTGCCGCACAATAAAGCCCCCCTGAACATCGTGCTAAAGCTTCGCCTTCGGGCATCACAACTGGAGAAGCACATACAGGACATTGTTCTGGCAATTGAATTTCAGTGGTTTCTAGAGGTCGAAATTCTGGCCAAACCTTTTCAACTTTAGGAATAACATCTCCGCTACGATAGACACTCACCGTATCTCCAACGCGCACGTCCAAGCGATGTATTTCACCAATATTATGTAAAGTCACGTTTGATACTGTGACTCCGCCAACCGATACAGGATTTAATCGCGCTACAGGCGTTAAAGTACCTGTACGCCCTACCTGCCAATCAATATTTTCAACTGTGGTTAGCGCAGCCACTGCAGGGAACTTATATGCTGTTGCCCATCGAGGTTCACGACTTAAAAAGCCTAATTGTTGTTGTTGCTTCAAATCATTGACTTTGATCACCATCCCGTCAATTTCAACTGACAGGTTTGGACGCTCCTGATTTACAGATTCATAAGCCGCTTGAACCTCTTCAATACTGTCACAAACAAAATGTTTTTCCCCAACAGCAAAGCCCAACTGTTCAAGCCAATTTAAGCTCTCTGACATCGTGCTCAGACCATGATGTGGCATGCATTGCGCAATTCCATAAGCATAGAATGCAAGTGGTCGTGATGCTGCTATGGTCGGATCAAGTTGACGCAAACTCCCTGCTGCCGCATTTCTTGGGTTAGCAAAAGTTTTCTCACCTTTGGCCTCATTTTCAGCATTTAACTTTACAAATCCAGCTTTAGGCATTAGTACTTCGCCACGAACTTCTAACAACGCTGGTGGTACACCTTGAGACATCATGAGTACTTTAGGCAAATTACGAATTGTTTTTACATTTTGGGTTATGACTTCTCCTGTTTCACCATCCCCACGTGTAACCGCTCGAATCAACACACCATGTTCATACCATAGCGAGATCGCAAGCCCATCAAATTTAAGTTCGACGTCGTATTGGATTTTCTGGTTAGGTAAACGCTCTTCAATTCTGCGTGCAAAGGCAAAAAGTTCATCCTGATTAAACACATTACCTAAGGACAGCATTGGCACTGTATGTGTAATATTTTCAAACTTAGATAAAGGTTTATCACCGACTTTATTGGTCGGTGTATCCGTCTGTACTAAATCAGGATATTGTTCTTCTAAGTTTTTTAGTTGATAAAACAATTGATCATATTCACTGTCTTCAATTGTCGGCTGATCCATCACATAATAAGCATGGTTATGCCGAGCCAGTAATTGAATGAGTTGGCGCATTTGCGCAACGACAGCGTTCTGATCCATATTTTCACCATATAAAAGGGCGGAAAATTCCGCCCAATAATTTCAACCTAAACAGTATAAATGACTTTACACAAATTCAGTAAGTCACCTAGGTGATTAAACAGCTTGACCTGATCTATAGTCGATCGCTTTATGGCGCCAGTGTTCTTTTAACTGCGGTGTAAATTCAAGATTATTTTCATCATAGACGGTACCATCTGTTTCACGTGCAATAAGCCCTGCAATACTAACCATACTGTCATAGCCTTTTTGAACATTATGATGCGGTAATGCTAAGAAGAATGCTAAACCTTGGACTTGTTCACCAGATAATGTTTCTAAATCAAAACCTGCAGGACCCTGATCTGTGATTCTGAGTACGGAAAACAGCAATGGGCTGACTGCATCAGGAGTTTCATAACGATGGAAACAGTTCATTTCGCCAAAGCGCAATCCATATTTCATTAACACTTTCAAAGCTTTATCACCAGAAAGTGCTTTTCGAGGGTTCGGATACATATTCAAACTAATAATGTATTCGGCATTTGCTAAAGCACTTTCATCATCAAAACGTTGCTGTTCATGTAAATGCACATCCAAGATGCTGCTTTCTTCTTCAAATTCTTTGATTTCAGCAGTTTGAATATTCGGATTTAATACAAAACTTGGCTCAACTTTTTTCGAGTCTTCAATTGTAGTTTCTACGATTGAATCTTTCGAAATAAGATCTGCACTTTGAGTGTCTGTTACACCATCAATCGACTGAGCTTTACTCTCGACTGTTTCTGTATTTTTTTCTAGTGGGTCAGTCTCAGTGCTGTCCGAGTTTTTACTGGAGTCGAGCAGAGATTTACTTTCTTTCTCTGCAAGGTCTACCGAAGTATTCAGTTGCACTGTATCTACCACTTCTACAGTTTTTTGAATATTTTCAGGCGTCTTTGTAGCATGCTGATCAGCTGTTTGATCCACTCGAGCCACATCACTCGCTTCAATGTCTTTCAAACTTGGTTCTACACGCTCAGAAGAAGCCAATGGTGCGGCTTGCGCCTGTAAAAGACTACGAACATGACGAGGAATGACGGGTTGATTACATTGTTCATTTATATGTAATTCAGCATCTAATGACGGTGCTGCATCACTCGGCTTGCGCAGGATCATAAACAACCCTATGCAACAGATCACGATTGCGATCACAATTCCGATAATGGTACTGATTTCCATATTAAGACTCCGCAGCTAAACCGTATTCTTTCGCTTCTTCTAGATCAACAGTGACTAACTTCGATGTTCCTGGCTCAGGCATTGTTACACCAAGTAAGTCAGTAGCCATCGTCATCGCAACTTTATTGTGTGTAATGTAAATGAATTGGACCTGTTCAGAAAGCTCTTTTACTAAATTACAAAAACGTCCAACATTTGCATCATCTAACGGTGCATCAACCTCATCCAATACACAAAATGGTGCTGGATTCAGTCGAAATATAGCAAAAACTAATGCTAGTGCTGTTAGTGCTTTTTCACCGCCTGATAACAATGCTAAAGAACTATTTCGCTTTCCTGGTGGTCGAGCCATTAGCTTTACACCAGATTGCCAATCATCTTCTAAACTTAAACTTGCTTCACCACCATTAAACACCTTTGGGAATAAGTTTTGCAATTCCGCATTTACTTGATCAAAGGTAGTCATGAATAGCTTTTTAGTTTCTTGATCAATGCTTTTCATCGCATCTTTTAATTGTGCGACTGTTTTTTCAAGATCTTCAATTTGATGGCTTAAATCTTCATAGCGCTTTGATACTTCTTCATACTCTTCTGAAGCTGCTAAGTTCACAGCGCCTATTTTGTCAAACTGACGCTGTGCCTGCTCTAACTGCTGTTGGTGCTGACTCAAATCAATTTTCACATTTTCTAATAATTCTGCATTAAGCTCTTTTAATTGTTCAGCATAATGTTGTAAATCAGATTTAGCCACTTGCCATGCTAAACGCTTCTCTTCTAACTGGGTTCTAAAGTGCTCATCACATTGCTGATGATTTAACCGTAGCTCCGTCAATTTTTGTTGCTTAGACTGTATTTCATTAAGCTCGACTTGCCATGAGGACCAAGTCTTTTGTAACTTTTCAGTCTGCTGCTTTTGAGCCTCATATTGGCTTTGCAAAGTGGGTAATTCTAATTGAATCGGATCCACGAAATTTTTAGCTTGTGTAATTTGCGTGATGATCTGCTTATATTGAGTTTTTAGAAAACTTGCATCTTTTTCCAACAGCTCAATTTGTTGCTGATTTTGCGTATGAGTACGGCGGTTTTTTTCTAACTCTTGTTGTTTTTTGTAAACTAAGTCCTGAAGATGCTCAACCTGATTATTCAATTCTTCAACTTGAAACTCTAAAGTTTTGTAGTGTGGAAGATTGTGCTCAATCTTGAGAATCAATGCATGTAAATCGATTTCGAGATCATCTTTTTGCATCGCATCTTCTTCAAGCTGCGCATCAAGTTGAGCAATTTGCGACTCGATGTGTAGATTTTGCGATTCAAAAGCCTGCTGAGCCATTTGCTGTTTTGCAATCTTCACTTCAAATTGGTGAGCAAGAGCTTGATGATTTTTTAACGCTTTTTGTAACTCCGTACATTCACTATTTTTTTGTTCAAGCTTTAATTGCATCTCAGCGAGTTCGAGCGTCATTGACTCATGCGCTTTCACCATTTGTGTCAACTCTGAATCAATTTCATCTAATCGAATTCGGTGGCTAAGTGCTCCTTGAGCATCTTGACTCGACTCATCAAAGTACAGACCAATCATCCAGTCAGGACCAATATGATAGCCATCCAAACTTAAAATAGACTCACCTTGTTTTAATTGAGGCTGTAATTGAAGCGCCTGCTCAAAATCTTGAGCTATCGCAACGTTTAACCATAATGAGTTTTGGGGGAAATCAATCCAGCTCGCTAATGTGGGTAAACCAAGTACAGTCCCAGATACATCTTGCTGAATAACTTTTAATTGACGGGCTGATTCGGTCTGAAATAAATCTTCACTCTTTAACGTATTCGCATGCAGCCACTTTGACAGAAATTTTTCGACCAATGCTGTAAATGGTTTCGCCTGATCTTTTAGCTTCAAAATTTGCATTAAAGGGTCATTGCTCTTCGATGCATGTCGACTGACTTTCACCACAAGCTGTTGTAATTGTTTTTGTTCAGATTTCAAAATCTGGATGTGTGAATTCAAATCTGTGCATTTACTTTTTTGCTCAGTCAATGAGATTTGATCACGTTTCAATTGAGTTTCTAATTGCTCAATTCTTTCTTCTAGACGAACGATTTCAATCTGTACATCATGTTTTTCATGCAGGAGATTGTCAATATCATCCTGTTCATACTGTGCTTGATTTTGAGATTTTTGTTCGACCAAAGTTTGCTTTTGCTGCTCAATTCGAAGCACATTTTTAGCCAATTGATCACTCTGCGCCAACATTTGTGCACGTTGCTGTTGTTGCTTTTCAACCAATGCTTTTATTTCAGAAAATGATTTTTGCGCTTCAAGTTGCTTTGCCTTCAGCTCATTGAATTGTTGTAAATCAAGCTGTGCATTTGATTCAGTATCACTCAATGTTGTTGCTTGATGTTCTTGCTGGAGGATCAAATCTTCCAACTGAATATCAATCAGTTGCATCCGCTCTTTGGTTTGTATTTTTTGCTCTTCAAGCTGCTTTAAAGTTAAAGTATTTTGAGCAAACAATTGCTGTTTTTGATCCAAATTGGCTTGTAATTCAGCCAGTTTTTTTTCAGCTTGTTGCCATTCTTGCTGAAGTGGTGTGGATTGTTGCATTAATCGCTGAAATAACTCATTTGTTGCTGTTAAATCATGCTCAACAGTGGTGAGTTCAGAACGAACAAGCTTAAATTGCTCACCCAATTCAGTCATTTCAGTTGTATATTCTTGTTGAATTCGTTCACTTTGATGGCATTGAAATGAAAGTATCTCAACTTTCAAAGTTCGAATTTCAGTCTCTAAGGCTTTATATTGAAGTGCAGCTTCTGCTTGACGCTTTAGTGTCTTTAATTGGGATTTTAATTCAACAGCAATGTCATTTAGACGACTTAAATTTTGATGAGTATGTTCTAAATGTTGCATCGTCTCACGACGACGTGCTTGATAACGTGATACTCCAGCAGCTTCTTCGATATAAACGCGCATTTCATCTGGTTTTGCATCGACCAAACGGTTAATCATGCCTTGTTCAATAATCGCATACGAACGAGGACCTAAGCCTGTTCCTAAAAAAATATCTGTAATATCACGGCGGCGGCATTTTGTACCATTAAGAAAATATTCAGATTTACCCTCGCGATTGACTTGGCGACGTACCGCCAACTCACTATAAGCGTTATATGCTCCACCTAGTTTTCCATAGGTGTTTTCGAAGCGTAATTCTACACTCGCCATTCCCACTGGTTTACGTTTTGCTGTCCCAGTAAAAATGACATCCTGCATACTTCCACCACGTAACTGGCGTGCGCTTGACTCTCCCATCACCCATCGGATTGCATCGATGACGTTGGATTTACCACAACCATTTGGTCCCACGACTGCGGTACGGTTGGCTTTAAATTGTAAGGTGCTGCTATCCGCAAAAGATTTAAAGCCAGAGAGTTTTAAGCTGCTTAATCGCATAGTGTCCTGATTATCTGCGCGATCTCCGCGCCCAAGCTAGTTCAATTTGTTTCATTCGTGTCAGTGACTCTAACACTAGATTGCGCAAGTGTCGGCAAAAATCTTCCATAAATAAAGTAGCTTGTTGTGATTTTCGGATCAAAATTGCATCGATCACAAGCTTAATTAATTCAAGTGCTTCTTGAAGCTCTCTACGCGAAGTATTTAAGGTTAAAAAATAACTACGACGTATAGATGGCAACAGTTCGCGATAAAACTTCATTAAGTATGGGTTGGCTACCATATCTTGTTGCTTAGCTAAAAATTGAAATACACCATCGTAAAATTTTTCAGTATTACTTTGTTTAACTTGTTCAATTAAATATTGCATAAGTTGCTGAAGCGCCTCAGCTTCATGATTACGCCAAGTTTCACTCATACGCTGGACGATCTGCCCTAACATAAGTGCACTTGTATCAAATAAAGCTCGCACTTGTTGAGCAGACATTTCTGACACAATTGCGCCGCGTCTTGGATAAATTTCAATTAAATGCGTGCGTTCAAGTAATAACAAAGCTTCACGTACCGAACCTCGACTCACGTCTAATTCTTTAGCGATACGCAATTCTTGTATACGTTCACCTTCGACCAATTCGCCACTAATAATCTGTTCACTTATATGTCTGGCTATTTGCTCTGAAAGGCTGTCCACTTCTTCCAATTGCATAATATTCCTATTTATTTTTTTACTCACACTTCATCAAGCATGATGCTATTTTATTGTTTTTATACCAATAGCATCATACTGACTATGTCTTTGTCTGACAATTTATCAAATTTTTAAGTCAATACACATCATTATTTTCGAGAATGATTTGGCATATTTTTCTCAAAATACGCCTTGATAAATAAAATAAATCCCTACAGTTGTAAGCAAAGCTGCAAAACATTTTTTCAACATCGCTGCTGACAGTTTATGTGCAACTTTTGCTCCTACTTTTGCGGTGATAAAACTCATTACACTAATGCCAATGAATGCATAAACATGAACATATCCAATGGCATTTTCGATTTCAGCAGGTGCTTTTTGTCCGTAGAACATAAATCCAAATGCACCTGCTAAAGCAATCGGCAGTCCACATGCAGCAGATGTTGCAACAGCTTTTTGCATCACCACCCCATGATGATTTAAATAAGGTACGGTTAAACTTCCTCCACCGATCCCAAAAATTGCTGAAGCCACCCCAATTCCACTTCCCGCAGCCAATTGAGCAGGTACAGAAGGTAGTTGCTTAGATTGATCGACCACCACATTAGCACCACGGAACATACGGTATGCAACCCAAATTGCGAAACAACCGATAATCAATTGCAGCATTGGTCCAGAGATAATACTGGCCAATCCAGCACCAAAAAATGAACCCAGTACCAAACCTGGCGCTAAATTTTTAAATACTGACCATAGCACTGCACCTTTTTTATGATGTGCCATAACTGAGCTAATCGATGTGACCACAATCGTAGCCAATGATGTTCCAAGCGCCATGTGCATAATGACAGTTGGGTCATAACCCATTTGGGTAAATACAATAAATAAAATGGGTACGATGATTAATCCACCGCCCACGCCAAACGACCCTGCAGTAAAACCAGCGATTGCACCAATAGCTAAATATATGATTAACTCCATAAATCTTTTACTCTTCTCAGATTCAACATGGATTTAGAGACTCGCCACCTCAGTCAGCTTTTAACTGAAGCTCAACAACTTCCAGAAGTTTTACTGTTAAAACAGAGCACCACTTCAACCAATGATGAAGTACGCGCACTCATCAAAAAAGGTGTACAGGGTATTCTTGTATGCAGTGAGACTCAAACTCAGGGACGTGGACAACATCAACGACAATGGGTTTCCCCAGTCGGGAATATTTATTTAAGCACATTGCTAGAAACCAAAACACCCTTAGATGGTCGACTATCCCTTGAGATCGCACTTAATATTTTGCAAATTCCTTCATTTAAGTCATTGGATCATTTACAAATCAAATGGCCAAATGACCTTTATAGTGCGCAAGGCAAATGGGGTGGCATTTTGGTAGAGCCTGTAACCCCACATCAGGCGATTGTTGGTGTTGGTATTAATTTATTGCCTGTTTCTGATGCAGCAATCGAACAGCAAACCACATCAATCATGCAATTGGGTTTAGCTCATCCAAATCGAATTAAGATTATTTCAGAGCTTTATCTCGCAATCATGCAAGCTGGACAATGGTTTGAGCATGGAAGTTATAACCTCTCGGGACGTTTCAATCACTATGCTACTTTTATGAATCAGACTGTAGAGTTTGAGCAAGTGAATAAAACAGTACAAGGTATCTTTAAAGGTATTGGAGATGATGGTCGAATTAATATTTTGACTGAACAAGGTTTAATCGGTTTGTATCAAGGGCGTTTACGCTTAAAAAAATAAAGAAAAGATAGGTCAGCGAATACATGATGAAACGTCTTTGGTTAGATATAGGCAATACGCGTTTAAAATATTGGATCACGGAAGGTGAGCAAATCTTGGAGCATGTGGCGGAGCTTCATCTACAATCTCCTGCGGACTTAATGTTGGGTCTCATCCAACACTTTAAATCTCAAAACCTATCAGAAGTCGGTATCTCATCTGTTCAAGACAAGAAGAATAACGACCGTATACTCAAAATTTTAAAACTGCTGGATATCCCAATTGTCGTTGCTAAAGTTCATCAAGAATATGCAGGACTCCAATGTGGATATACAGAACCGAATCAATTGGGTATCGATCGTTGGCTACAAGTTCTAGCGGTCGTCACCGATCCTCAAGAGAAATATTGCGTGATCAGTTGTGGAACGGCCTTAACAATTGATTTAGCAGATGGATTTACACATTTAGGGGGATATATCGTACCTAATCTCTATCTACAACGAGACTCACTTATTCAAAATACCAAAGGGATCAAAATCCCTGATGCTGCATTTGATGAGTTAAGTCCTGGGCAAAATACAATGGATGCTGTTCATCATGGTATTTTATTGGGATTGGTCAGTATGATCGAAAAAGTTTTAACAACATCTCCAAGAAAATTAATCCTTACAGGTGGAGATGCAGCACTTTTTGCTCAATATTTACAATCTTATGACCCGAAAATTGAAACCGATTTATTATTAAAAGGCTTACAACGCTATCTTGCTGTTGCGCAACAAAAAACATAACTTGGTCATCAGGTCTGCTGAACTGAGTGTCTCTTAAAACAAAAAATTATTCACTCAGTATCAGTACACACACCCAAAATATAAAAAGTAGGCTGAACAACATGAATAACAAGACGTTAAATGCTTGGAATATTGCGAAGAAACTTCCCTTAGGTAAAGTGCTTTTCAATCAAATGATTCAACTCAAAGCACCTTATTTCAAATCGATTCGCACGAAAATTATTGAATTGAGACCAGATTTTTGTCAGGTCCAGATGTCTAAAGAAAAAAGGGTTTTAAATCACCTTAATACTGTACATGCGATTGCATTGTGTAATTTGGCAGAGCTTACTGGTGGCCTAATGACAGAAGTTACTCTTCCACCAAGTCATCGATGGATACCCGACGGTATGCAAGTCAAATATATTAAAAAAGCTACGACCAATTTAATAGCAGTTGCTTATCCTCTGACGCCAATTCAAGCGGGGCAATCCATACCAAATAGATTTATAGCGTGTGTCGAAGTCCATGATCAAAACCAAGCGCTTGTCTTTAGAGCAGAAATCAATATGTGGGTGACATCACGTTAAACACGTCAGTGAGAGCTTATAGCTTCTGAATTAATCTCGAATAATCTCAGCCCAGACCTCAGGCAATGCCGTACAACCTTCTGAATCAATAAAATGGCCTTGATGTTCAGCAGCAACGACATGTGCATCAATACTTTCAGCTTGCTGGAAACTAAATTTAGGCAGAACGCGCTCATCACCTTCAGAATAAATGACCACGCGATCATGAACTTGGTCACGAATGAGTTCAAAATCTATATCAGCAGCATCAATAAATGGATTGACTTGCTCAAGACGCCCTAAACGTCCATTGAAACCAGCAACTAGAATTAATTTTTTGATTTTTTGGTTTAAAAGCACTTGGCTTAAGTAATGTAAAGTTGCAATACACCCGAGACTGTGAGCAACAAAAATTGTTTGATCATCAATTTGAGCTATTTGCTCTTTCATTTGTTGTTCCCACGTTCCTAATTGTGGCGTCTCAGAAGGATCTAATCTCAATACTTTTAATGGAATACCATACTGATCAGCTTGTTGTTGTATCCATGGAAACCAATTTTCTTCAGGGCTTGCCGTATATCCATGCACAACATAAACCTGTGTCATTTTCTTGCACTCTTGACTGTATTCTCAATATCATGAATTGATTATTTTTTAAACTAAATAGTAAGTTTGCAAAATTATGTAGCATGAAAAAAGGCGCCAAAGCGCCTTTTTAAATTATGGGAGTTATTTTGGATCTTTGCCACCAAATAACGGACCAACGCCACCGCCGCCACCAAATTTCTTTTGCATACCGCTTAATGATTTCATCATTTTCGCCATACCCGATGGATTCGCAAATTTTTTCATCATTTTTGCCATTTGGGCATGTTGTTTGATCAGCTTATTGACTTCAGCAACATCCATACCACAACCTGCTGCGATACGTTTTTTACGGCTTGGATTCATCAAGTCAGGATTGCGACGCTCTTTGATGGTCATCGATTGAATAATCGCTTCCATTTTCTTCACTTGCTTTTCAGGATTTGCTTGAGCAATCGCATCCTGAATTCCTGAGTTACTCATGCCAGGCAACTTGTCTAAGAAGCCCATCATACCGCCCATTTTATTCATTTGTTCAAACTGCATCAGCATATCTTCAAAGTTGAAGCTGCCGCCTTTTTGCAGTTTTTTCGCCATTTTTTCAGCTTTTTCTTTGTCGACTTTACGTTCAAGCTCTTCGACCAAAGAAAGCACATCACCCATACCTAAGATACGTTGTGCTACACGCTCAGGATGGAATGGTTCAAGGGCATCGAGTTTCTCCCCCATCCCCAAGAATTTAATAGGCTTACCAGTAATTGCACGAACAGAAAGTGCCGCACCACCACGCGCATCACCATCAGTTTTTGTAAGAATCACACCGGTTAAAGGCAATGCATCATTGAATGCTTTTGCTGTATTTGCAGCATCCTGACCGGTCATTGCATCTACAACGAACAGTGTTTCTGTAGGATTAATCGCTGCATGCAATTCTTTAATTTCGCCCATCATATCGTCATCGATATGTAAACGACCTGCAGTATCGACAATCAATACATCCGCAAATTGAATTTTGGCTTGTTCAATTGCTCGGTTTGCAATCGTAATTGGCTTTTCATCAGCACTTGATTCAAAGAAAATCGCGCCGACTTCACCTGCTACAGTCTGGAGCTGCTTAATCGCTGCAGGACGATAGACGTCGGCAGAAACCATTGCGACTTTTTTCTTTTGTCGCTCTTGTAAAAAACGAGCTAATTTTGCAGCAGTCGTCGTTTTACCTGCACCTTGTAAACCAGCCAATAAAACAACAACGGGAGGCTTTGCAGCAAGATCAAGACTTTCATTTGCCTCACCCATCATTTTGGTGAGTTCATCATGAACAATTTTGACGAATGCTTGGCCTGGAGATAACTGTGACATCACCTCTTGACCTAATGCCTCTTCCTTAACTTTCGCGATAAATTCACGAGTTACAGGAAGTGCAACATCGGCTTCAAGAAGTGCCATACGCACTTCACGTAACGTATCTTTAATATTGTCTTCGGTCAGTTGCCCAGAGCCAGTAACATTTCTTAAACTCTGCGTGAGTCGTTCTGTTAAGGTATCAAACATTGCAAAATCCGCTTAAAATGGTTGTTGCAAAAAAATCTTTCTTAAAATAGAAAATTTATGCATAAGATGCTATAGGATACTGTAGTTCGTTTGGAATTTATATCTTATTAGATGAATATTCAGCATCCATAAAAAGGTTTGACATGATTAGCCTCCCTTTGGTTTACACAATTTTAGCATTGATCGCCTATACCACTGCCTTTTGGTATTTATTTACCCATTTAATGACTAAACGTGTCCCTAATCATTGGTTTATCAGTCTCGTAGCTGGATTAGGCTTGATCTTGCATGCTGTCGTCTTATTGATAGATATGAAAACGCCTTTCGGCATTAACTATAATGTTTTTAATCTCCTTTCATTTACTTCAGCACTCATGCTGTTATTGAGCCTGCTTTATAGCACTTATCGACCTGTACTTGCCCTAAATCTGATTGGAATACCAGTAGCTGCATTGGGTTTAATTTTAGGCTATTCCTTGAGCCAGCCTATACTTACACTTAAACAGAATACGCTTGGACTTGATGTCCATATTATTTTGTCACTCTCAGCTTATGCAGTGCTATTAATGGCAACAATTCACGCAGTTTTGTTGTGGTTACAAGATCGTGAGTTAAAAAATAAACAGAAACATCGTGTTTGGGTAAATCTATTACCCTCCTATCAAGCAATGGAATCTCTGTTATTCGATATGCTTGTTACAGGTTTCATTTTATTAAGTACTGCACTTATCTTCGGCTTTTTTACGATTGATGATTTTTTTGCACAACATTTGGCACATAAAACAGCGTTTAGTATTGTCTCTTGGTTTGTTTACGGCGCACTTTTATTTGGACATTATCGTTTTGGTTGGCGCGGTCAAAAAGCGAGACGCTTTACCATTATTGGTTTTATTTTACTTGCAATAGGCTTTATTGGATCAAAATTTGTATTAGAAATGATTTTAGGAAAATAACCATTGTGTGATTTAAATCACAATAAATAATAATAATTGAATAGATATCACATCATTATTAAATTTTATATACTTTAAATACATTTAAAATATAGGTAAATAAATTTTAAGTATAAATAATTTTTTATATTAAAAATAACAATTAAAATCAATTACTTATAATAAAAACCGCATTAAACCTTTATGATGATTTAATAAATAATAGTTAATATTATTTGAATTATTTAATTAATTAATATTAATAATCTGTTCATCGCTTAATACCCCCCATTAGTCTCCTATAAGTTGTTATTATTTAGGTTAGTAACTAATGTTACAGTTAGTAAATGGATATTTTTGATGATTATTTTGGGGTATGTATGAAATTGCAAAAAGGTTTTACCTTAATCGAATTAATGATCGTCATCATTATTGTTGCAATCTTGGCCGCAATTGCAGTACCTAGTTATCAAAACTACGTCACCAAAGCAAAAATCAAAGAAGCTCAATCGAATTTAATCGCACTTTCATTAGGTGCTGAAAATGCATATCAAAGAACACTAAACTACCCTAAAGAAACCTTATCAAATACCAACGCAGTAAAAACTAAATTTACAACTTGGAATCCAAGTTCTGATTCATTTAATTTTACGTACACTTCATCAGATGGTGTGAATTATGCGGTTCAGGCAATAGGAACTGAAGCAAGAGTTTTAGGTTGTACATTAACACTCAAAAATGATGGAACTCGTACCGTGGCCGGTTGTGGTTCATATACTGACTGGGTGAAATAATATGCAAAATACTGGTTATAGAAAACAACTTGGTTTCACGCTGATCGAACTAATGATTACGATCGTTGTACTGGCTATTTTGTTATTTGTAGGTACTTCTTTAACCAGAGCTTGGGTAGATCAAAGTCATGTTGATGGAGCGCTAGCAGGTATTAAAAATGCGACTTATCAAGCCCGTTCTGCAGCAATTCGAAACACGAATAATCAAGAGTCTTCACTTGCAGCAGCATCTGTTTGTATAGATAAAACCCATCAAGAAATTAGAGTCATTCGTGTTGCTAAGGACAATACTGATGCGTGTTCAACAAGTGACGGCAACTCGTCTGACCAAAACTATATCCTTCAAAAAATCCCCTATGCATCGAATGTATTTTTCAAAGTAAACAATACAGAGTTTTATTGTCTATCTTTTAACTCGAATGGGATGTTGGTTGCTGCAAGTTCAGCATCAGCAACGTGCAATTCAAATTTAAATTTAACCGTTACAGTTGAGAAGAATAATGAATCAGCAAACATTCAAATCAACTAATCAACGTGGTTTCACATTGTTGGAGTCTCTTGTTGGTTTACTTATATTCTCGATTATTGTTTTTGGTAGCGGTTTAGCAATCAGCAAAATGTTGAACACGCAACGATATATGAACATTGACAATATAGTGATAAACGAACTGCAAAATCGCTTACAAACCATCACTATATCAACTGACTCAACTGATGTTTGTGCTTCATTCAATAACCAATCTACCGAAAGTAAATCGTTCACATTAAATGGTAATACCTACTACATTTATTGCAATTTGAATTCTGAAAATATTAGTGAAACGAGCGGTGTCGCAGGTACAAAAATTACATGGCCTGTGTTAGCTGCGAGTACAAATCAATCTAATGCCAAAACCTGCGCTGAAGACAGTATGGAAGGCTTAGATTGTTATCGAGTCGGGAGATAAATCATGAGTCAAAAAGGATTTACGCTCGTTGAGTTGATGGTTGGATTAGTCATTGCAATGTTATGCATGCTAATGATGCTCATGCTTTTTAAACAGACGACTCAAATTGGTATTAGTTCTTCTCGTGATTCGGAATACGATGCTCAAATACGAACAGCATTATCAGTTGCACAGAAGCTCGTTCAAAATGCAGGCTATGGTTCAGGAAAAACATCAGATATTGCTGTAGGAGTGGACACTCAAAATTTACCTGCTGTTTTCTGGCGAATGAATCCAGATCCTGTAACAAGCTTAATGTCTGCAAATACAACGATTAATTACAACTGTGAAGCATTAACTCAAGAAAAAGAAGGTGATACATATCGCTTAATCTTTCTTAAAAAGAATAACTGTGGGTCTGAAGCAGTATTAAATATAGAAACTTTTAGCCAACCTGATGAAAAACAGCATATTGTTTCCTTTAAGACCTTAGAAACAGGCACCGTTTTTAACTTTGTATTAACACCGGGAAATTGTACACCTTTTGGAATTGATAAAAACAACTCCAAAGGTACGCGCCAACTGACGATTACTGCTAATCGTCAATACGCAGATGAAATGCAAAATTCAAACATTGGTCAAACAGTGAGTAATACCGTTTGTCTTAATAACATTGTTAACCTTTAAGAGCGAGATTAAAGATGAATAGTTTAAGAAAGCAGCAAGGCATGGCCACTATTCTTTTGGTCTTGCTCATCGGGCTTACAGTGATGATCATAACATCGACTGTTGCAAAATCACTGATCTCCAACAAAGAAGCAAATGTTGCTGCGCATGCACAAACCAACGTACAACTCATGGGATGGTCAGGTGTTAGCGCCTTTCGTGAATATTTATTAAAAAAATATAAGGATACCGATATTAATGACTTTCGCCAAAGCTTATTAAATACAGGTGAAATTCAGCTTTTAAATGATGATACCAACCAACGTTATGTCACGGTTGAAGTAAAAGATGTAAAAGGTTGCAATGGTTTAACCAATAACCCAGATGGTTCTACTGGAACCAAATGTATTGTCATCGCAAATATTCTGTCGAAAAGTGGGTCAGCTCAATCAGCTACTACGATACAAGCAATCTATGATCTTGCAGCAGACCTGATTAAGTACAAGAGTGTTATTAATTTCACTGGTCAAACATTTATGTCTGGCACTACTATTTCCGGCGAAGATCCAACTAAACCAGATGAATATGTCGAACTGAATGTCGATGGTGGTAGCCTGTCCTTACAAGCTGGTTTCAAAATCCAAAATATCAAAAACTTAACTATTAACGTTAAGAAAGACAAAGATGGTAAAGGTGGAAATGTCTATATTGATTGTTTAATTGATGCCTGTGGTACAAGAAATGGGGCTGTGATTAACATCAATGCTGAGGGCTATGTTCATATTATTAACGGCGGAAATTTTGGCAATATTTCATCTGGTGAGTGGGTTAAACTGTTAACCAATGTCAAAGCAGAAAATATTAAAGCAATTGGTGATGTCACACTTTCTCTTGGTTCTAAGGCTCAAAATATTTCCACTGACGGAAATATTAGTCTTACAGAAGGAGGCTATGCTGCAAACTTACATACCAATAAAGATGTAACACTACGCACGAATGTCGAAGTGTCTTCTATCACCACACACCAAGGGAATGTCAATATTTCCGTTTCTAGTAAAGTCAACGGAAATGTCATGGCAGGTGGCAACGTAACAATGATCGGAACTAGTGTTGTTACGGGTGATATTACCTCAGGCGGGAAAGTTAATATTTCTAGTAGTGACGTTAAAGGCAGTGTAAGAGCTAAAGAGTTTATAGATCTTGATACCCTCTCTAAAATTGAACAATCGGCCTATGCTCACAATCAGTCGCAACAAGGGGTTGGCGCGTACAAGGCGGGAGTCCGCTTAAGTACAAGTTGGATTGGTGGAAATGTGTATTCTAACGGTCCATTACGCTTACTAGATGGTCTTATTACTGAAGATGTAAAAGGTGATGTCTATCTTGCCAACTTTAGTGCTTCAAACCAGAATGGTGTAGTTGAAGGATTTAAGAATGCAATTAGTGGGAAAATTTATGAAAAACTCACAAGCATCCCTCAGCTCAGTACTTTTCCAGATATTCCTAAATACGATGTTTCTGAAACCATAGCCAGTATTCAAGAAGCAATTCAAAATATGACGTTTGAAACCAGAGTCGATGTTCGTCAATATCGAAATGATGCAAACTATATTTTCGTACGTGAATATGGCGCTGCTCGCGTATATTTAAATCATCTTCGCAATGAGAGCTCTAAAATCACTTACATGTATGAGTATGATGCTACTAATAATATTCACAAACAGTTTGCTGTAGATGCTTCAGGAAATAAAACTCAAATCATGAAAATTGACCCTGAGAACTCAAACTCAGGCTCACGAGGTTTCTATTTAGGGAAATACACCTTGAATAGCAAAGATTATGTGGGTGCTATTTGTGAAACTATTCATGAAGAACAGATCATGACCAATAGTTTAGGTCTACGTACTGACCATAAAAGCGGTTATTGTACAAGTCAAATTATTGGATATCTTCCACGTGTCAGTTTAGATTTTAATGGTCTTGATGGTAAAGACCGAACTATATTTGGTTGGCCTAAAGATTACGATTATACATTACCAGACACTTGGTATATTCGTTCAATGGATACATCTACATTCGATAACGCAAGTTTTGCTCCAGGTATTCTGTATTTCGAAGGTAAATTAATTATTTCTGGTAAAGCGAATCTTGCGGCGGATAGTACTGATTCTGTATTCACCAATACATTCCTTGCTGAAGGTGATATTGATGCGATTGCGATGTCTCCTCGCATTTATTCGCCTCGTAATATTACGCGAAATCCAAATGCAACAGATGCCTTAATTTGTTCACGTAACTTAGGCACTACGTCTAATACTAAGTTTAGTGTTAGTCCACCTGCAACAACACCTGCAACTTTATCGAACAAATTCTTGACGCCAGTGAATTTGTGCCAAGATGCGAATACGATGTATAAAAACACCAATAGATTACCTAACGGTACACTTGATACAGTGACTATTGATAATAAAGAAATAACAAAGTTAGAACTTGGTTTAGTTGCCTTGATGTCTAATCAAGTTGTGCGTATTGGTGCATGTGCACAAATTTATGGTGACGTATTAGCAAGAAGTAATGTTGAAGGTAGTGCAGCATGTGGTATCGGTGAAAAAAATGGAATCTTTGGTAATATCAGCTCTCAAGGTGTCCCACCGTATACTAGTGTTCAACAACACAATACAATGGGTGCTGGTACAAATATTTATATTCCCAAAAATGAATATAAAAATTTAAATAAAGTTGACGATGTGAATGCAAATGATTTCATCGCCATTAAAAATGCAGACCTACAATGGGCTAAATATCAATAATTGGAAGCGAATAGCCCAAACATAAGTTTGGGCTTTTTTTTGTGTGAAATTTCTGACTAGACAAGCTATACAAAACACCGTATAACACCGTTTTTCCCATATTCAGGTGACCATGTGAAACTCGTTTTAGCACCCATGGAAGGTTTAACTGATCCCATCATGCGTGATGTTCTCACACATGTCGGCAGCTTCGACTGGTGTGTAACTGAGTTTATCCGTGTCACTGATTCTGTCCTTCCAGATCACATCTATCATTCTTACTGTCCCGAATTATTGAGCGATGGCAAAACAGCAGCAGGAACACCCGTTCATGTTCAATTTTTAGGGAATAATCCAACCATGTTGGCTGCAAATGCCGTTCGAGCGGTGGAGTTAGGTGCACCTGCAATTGATATGAATTTCGGCTGTCCAGCTAAAACAGTTAACCGACATCGAGGTGGTTCTGTATTATTGGATGAACCTGAAACAGTGTATCAACTGGTTAAAGCTGTACGTGATGCAGTGCCTGCTGAAATACCAGTTTCAGCAAAAATGCGTTTAGGTTATATGGATCGTAATTTCACCCTGGAAAATGCACATGCTATAGAAGATGCTGGTGCCGCTTGGGTGACCGTTCATGCACGAACAAAAGCAGATGGCTATACCCCACCCGCCTTTTGGGATCAACTTCAACCCATTCGTCATGCGCTTAGCATTAATGTGATAGCCAATGGTGAAATCTGGAATAACCAAGATGCGCGCCAGTGTTTACTAGAGTCAGGTTGTGAAGATCTAATGATTGGTCGTGCAGCAGTGACAACACCCGATGTCACACAATGCATCCGACAAAATAAAAACGAAGCGATATTACAATGGAGCGATTTAATTACACTCCAAATTCGCTTCTTAAATGGTTCTTATAAAAAAGAAATGAATATGGTCGGACGTTACAAGCAATGGCTAGGTATGATGTCTAAACATTATCCTGAAGCAAAACTGTTATGGGATGAAGTGAAACGTCTGAAACAAGTAGATGAAATCATGGCTAAGCTCAATCATTTTCAAAACATTATGCCAACTGTCTAATTTCTAAATTCTAGAATGAATAACTCCGAACTTCACCTTGAAAATTCAGACAGTCTTGAACGCGAGTGCGTTGAACCTCAGACAGTTGCTCTGGACTAAACCATGCATATTCCGTATGTTCCTCAGAGAGTTGAATTTGGGCATTATTTTCAATCACGCATCTAAAGATAAAGGTATGTGAGTTTACCTGTGCGTGATAGTAAACCGCAGACAAATACTGGATGCTTACATCACAACCTATTTCTTCTTTACACTCTCTGAGCAAAGCTTGATGTATGGTTTCACCTTGATCTAAACCACCACCTGGCAACCCCCAACTGTAATTGGCATAGTTTGCTTTCAGTAATAAGACTTGTCCCTCTGGGTTGGTGATCACCGCATGAGAACTCAAACGATAAAAATCATAAAATCCCATGACACGTCTCCAGAATTTAACTCATTCATGAAAGATAACATTGTTTAAGCCCATCTAAATGCTCAAGATTCGCTAAACCACTAGCCTTAATTTAGATTTATCCTTCAAGATGATAGCCTTTCCCGTTGCTAAGTCTACAGGCATAGAAATATGTTGGTGTACCATCACCCACTGTTCATTGGTTTTTTGTAGACATAGCGTTGTACGACACCAAGGCATTTGCAGCTGACCTTTTAAGGCTTTATGTTCCACTTTAGAGTGACAGTGTAATACAACCAAATGATCACTCGCATGCACTTTTACATCACGGCGAGTGATTTGCATTCCATCGAAGAAATAGGGGCTAAATTTTTGCCATTCTTTTCGATAAGCTTCAGCTCCCTCAAGTTGGGTGCTGACATCAAACATACTTACATTTTGCGCACATTTTTCGATTAACGCATCAACATTATTACCCACTAATGCTGAATCCCATTCTTTTAATTGCGCTAATACTTCATGAGCAGCAACAACATTACCCTCAATCTGAATAGACATGATGTGACCTTATTGTTATTAGTGTGATGAAGTTAACACTTTTAAAGAAAAAGTGTAATGTTATTTTGTGCCAAGCAAAGAAATTTTTATTCTAATTTGTATCTAAAATTCAATTTAAATTGATAAAAAACAACCATTATTTATTAAAACTTATCATTATGATCAAATTAAAACCAACGACGAGTTATTATCACATAAAAAAATTGGCCCCAGTTTCACTGAAGCCATTATAAAAGCTTATGCTTTCTTGACATATTCGGACTTAAGTTTCATTGCGCCAAAACCATCTACTTTACAATCAATATCATGACCATCCGTTGCATCTGGCAACAAACGAATACTTTTTGCTTTAGTACCGACTTTGATTACGGATGATGAACCTTTAATTTTTAAATCTTTGATAACCGTTACGGTATCGCCATCTGCAAGAAGATTGCCATTTGCATCTTTGATCTGAACCACTTCTTCGAGTGTCTCTCCTTCTTTCCATTCATGTGAACATTCTGGGCAGATCAAGAGGTCCCCATCTTCATAAGTATATTCAGAGGAACATTTTGGGCAATTTGGCAAAGACATAAAAAATCCAAAAAAATTAAAAAAATTTTGCTCAATATACCACTTTCATCTAGCGAATAGAAAAAAAACCTTACATTTTATAAGGTTTAAATAAAAAACCTAAGTTCAATCACTTAGGTTCTTTTATTGGCTCTAGCCTTGTTTAGCTTTGAAACTCATCTTCTATATCTTCATCATCATATACATATGCCATACATCCCCATCCATCGTACTCACCGTCATAGTCATTGGCTATTTTGGTAAACCACTCTTCTAAATCCACAATATCTGAGTATTCTGGCTCCATATACACATAAATCGTGATAATCCATTCTGCGGATTCAGACTCTTCATCAATAAATAAACTGATCTTTTGTTCTTCCTGAAGCAAGAACAAGGCACATTTTTCAGCTTTGTCTTTAGAGCTAAAAGCAATTGAGTACTCAATCTCATGCGGCTCGCTTAAATCATCTCCATCCTGGAACATTTGCCACAGTACATCGCCATTATCATCATTAGGAAATTGTTCTAAATCACGGCTCATACATTCATCCTTATTGTGGTTATTGCGTATACAATATCCTAGAGTAGCCTATATTTATTTCATTTTGGAGAAGAATTCATTAGAAATTGTTCTTAAACTTATATGATCGTAATTGTTAAATTTTAGTTAGGCACTCACATTACATATTCTGCTTGAAGCGTTTCATTCAAAATGGAACTTCACTCACAATTTTAATTTCAATACCACTCAACGGTTGTTGAAACTCTAAATAACTTGCATGCAAAGCCATACGCCCTAAATTACTGAGTTTAGAGTTTGGATGATAGAGTTTATCACCTGTGATCGGATGACCTATAGCTTGCATATGTACGCGTAATTGATGAGAACGCCCCGTAATTGGCGTCAACAACACACGACTAACATCTAAATGCGCATCATAAGCGACCAATTCAAACAGTGTTAAGGCTTGTTTTCCCAGTTCAAAATGAACGATTTGTCTCGGTCTGTTTTCCCAATCCGTAATTAAAGGCAAGTCTACTTGTCCCTGTTGTGCAATTTTACCTTGCACCAATGCCACATAATTTTTTCTCATGGTGCGCGCTTGGAACATTTTGCTCACAGCCACTTCAGCATCACGATGTTTTGCAAACATCAAAATTCCAGAGGTTGCCATATCTAAACGATGGGTAATTTTTGCATTTGGATATTGAGCTATCACTCTTAAATACGCACTGTCATGATGCTCAGGCAAGCGTCCTGGCACAGACAATAGTCCTGCTGGTTTATCAATGACCACCAAATCATCATCTTCATAGACGATGTTAAGTGGACCTTGAGGTGGCATATATACAAAATTATCGTCTAAAGGCATGTGAACAAAGCATTTCTTTGGGATGCGGAAAAATAGCAACTGATCAACACAGTGTCAATTTATAAGATGAGCGATTTGAGAATTGAGAATTGAGAATTGAGAATTGAGAATTATAATTTTTTTTAAGAGAATTTTGAGGGTGTCAGGGAAAACATGTTGTTTACTTCAACTATTATAACTTTGTAAGTTATAACCCTATTGCCTATAAACTTCTGATTTATAGCGTCCTAAGCCGAATCAAGACCTTTTGGGTAAGTACTACACGCACGTTGTACACTACTGGTAGCAATCTACTCTTTTCGATCCCGTCACACCCTTGAGAGATATAATAGCGAGACTGCGTCGGGATTAATTTCCTAAGATTAACGAATTTCAGCATCAAATAAAAAAATATTTCATGTCAACTTATAAATATAATATTTTTTCCCAAATAGGCTCATTGATACACTTTTTTTAGCGTTTTTGAGCTAAATATTGCAATTAAAATTCAAGCTGACCTTCCATTTTAGAGAGTTGCTTGAATCCAAGATGCAATGCTCCACCACAACATCATGGCAAACATGCCACACATAAGATTAGCGAGTACTTTCTGTAGTTGAGATAATTCAGATTTGTAAATTTTGAGGTTAATCACATACGCAACGATGCCCAGTACCGCTCCTACTGCGCCACCAATGAGTAACAGTAAAATTGGCCAGCCTGCCATCAAATGAACTTTAACATCTAAAGACGTTTTTTTATTTTCAGCTATGCTGCTCATTTCCATGTGATTCTTCCTCTTGCAATCATTTTTACTTCAAATGTTCATGCAAAGTTCGCACCAACCTTATTAAAAAAACTATTCAAAATTGAGCTCATCAAAGTCCTTGATTTTGGATAGATAGATTGGTGAATAATTCACTTTGGACCAGGTATGCTTAAATTTTTCCTGAAGACCCCGATCCGCCAAATTGATATTTTGTGAATGCTTTTTTTGATGACTGAGAAAATTAATACTTACTCTATAATCAGTATATGGGCCATGATTACTAGAAAGATCATAACCAATCAAACGCATATCCTGCTGCTCTAAACGAAACTTATAACTCCAATAGCCATAACGACCGTGTCCATAATGGATCCCCAGAATATTCTTGCGGATATCAACACTGAGTTCTGGCGGAAAATAAACACCTCCCTCTTCATTTTCCGATGAAAATGCAGTCAGATTCTGCATCAGTTTTTGATATGTGAATTGATTCTGTAATAGCACCAGAATGCCACGTCGGTTACGATCTAGCTTGCCCTGATCAGGATGGTTCACCCACCCTTTGGGATCAATTTTTTTTACAATCAGTACGGCATCCTTTTGACCATCCTGATTCAAATCACCTTCTACAGCATCGAACAGAAAGTATTTATCTGGAATAAAAGCCTTAAATTTTTTTGCCTGCTGTTGAAGTTTGATTTCTTCTGGGCTTAGTGTTTTCTGCTGTGGAGTGTTCGCCCATAACGGTACTGAAGCAATCGAACATGCCATAAGTATCGCGACTGATATACCATGACGCTTTAATATTTTTAGCACAGGCATCAGCTGAGCTCCTTTATGATTTTTATAATGTTTTTAGCCAGTATAATTTTTAGATGAATTGGAATGGTAATCGTGATTCAACATATTTTTATGATGTTCCATTGAGATTTTACAGGGGACTTTCGGCATTCTTTACCATGCGTCTTTTCTGACGAATCCAGCGTACTGCCCAAACCACACCAATTAGTAAAACGATCACCACCAATACGGGTATAAAGAATGACAATACGGAAATCACTAATGCGCTGACCCACTCACCTGTCGATACCACAGGATTTGCTACGCCACCCGTGGTTGCGGTCGATACGCCCCGTGCTGCCACTGTCCCAAGTTGCACTGCTCCTGCTGTTCCACCACCAACGATGATTGCAGCAGCCCAACTTGCAAATTGCGACATTTCACCAGAGCTTACCGCCATGGTCGTCAATGTTCCAGCCACCATCGCGGCAGGTGTTGCAATGGTGTCGAGTAAGTTGTCTACCCATGGGATGTAATAAGCACCTATTTCACACAGTGTGGCAAAGCCGAGTGCAATACAGACCGATGGCATCGCCAACCATTCAAAGCCTTTGATGGGTTCAAAAATGCCCATAATAGCGGCAATACTCATCACCAATAAGGGAACAAATACGCGGAAGCCACATGCAGCACTCAATCCTATACCAAGACATAAACCGAGTATTGTTTCCATAGCAAACCTTTTTATTTATATGTTTTTAATTTTCTTAAGGTAACAAAAAAGCCCTATGGTGTAATAGGGCTTTTGTTTAAAACAGTGGTGTCTGTTTTAGTGTGTTTGCTTGAGCGAATTATTTTTTAAATTGATTGCTTAAGCATTTGGTACACGGTGGTAAACGATCAGTACCAATTTCTAAGTAAGCACGATGCCCACATTGAACGCAAAAATAGAAACCTGTTCCCGGTTTAGAGCCAGCTGTAACCATTTTTGTTCTCCGAATTGTTTTAGAAATGGTGAAATCACTATAACGGAGAATGAATGGCTTTTTATTGTCCATTTCGACAAATGATGATGGCATTTTTGCAAGTTATAAATATCCTGAAAGCATAGGTATGTAAGTTGCTAAAAAAGCTAATACTGTGACATGATTAGATGCAAAAGACATTAGCTCCTTATAATTATCATTATATTTTTCTTTCCCTACAGAATTACCTAAAGATTCAATTCGCTTTTCAAGCTCTGTGACAATTTGATCATCCAGATTAGAACTTTTAACCTTTGTCAAAAGCTCTAAAAATTCTTGAGGGATTTTGTTATAAATATTTTGATTGATCGCACTTTGATGATTACCCGAAGCTAAATTTTGAACATTACCTGCAATGTGAATATTAAAAACTTGAGCAACTTTATCCTGAGGAATTGAATTTGAATTAATTTCTAAATCTCCAGCATCTTTATCTAACATTTCAATCTCTAATACAAAATTTAAAATTTTAGTTTTTATAGTATCTATTATTCCAACTAATGCAGAAGACGAAATGATTTTCCAAGCTTGTATACAATTATACCCTTGGTACATTTGCATACCATATTTTGCGATAATTAGTGGATTCCAAGGTTGAGATAATTCACTTTTACTATTTGCTAAATCTTCTAGTTCTGCTATTGGTCGATTTAAAGTCACAATTGATAAATTATGTTGCAACTTTTTAGGCAAATTGAATATTGGAATATCCGCATTCCTTAGGCCTGAATTAAATGGCCCAACAAAGTGGCCTTTCGAGTTTAATTTTTCTAAAATTCTATAAGCAGGCAACTCTTCTTCTTTTACATTTGAGTAGCCATTTAACTCATTTTCAATCCAAATTTTGAAATCTTCATTACCTAGTCTATAGGCAAGAATCTTACACTTTCTCAACAAATCTGAAACTTTCACATTTGTATTAACTGCATCATTTTGAATTTCTCGCAACAAAGACATAAACGCCTATCCCACTAATATCTTTAGATACTTAAATCATTAATAAAAAATATGCCTTATCTAAAAGAATTCAACTTTAACTTTTTTAAATTCACGCAGTGCTCTATTTCCATTTTTATCCGTCAAATTAATTAAGTGTTCATCTTTACTTAAAAGCTCATATGCTTCACTCAAAGTATTCACTTCAACTTTATTAACAGCCTTATTTGTTGGGTTAATTGAATAAGAGCTGTTTTTGCGATTCAGAACGTATTTATTATTAGTATTCTTCTTAGCTTCAAATACTTTTCCTTTAGCAAGACCACGCGTTCCAATTGCATATAATCTTTTAACTAATCTAGACATGAATCAAATCCAATATAAAAAGAGCCCATAAAATATGGACTCTTTAAATTTAAAAATCAAATAGTTATTAACTTAAATTCCCTTCTAAGAAATCCTGTGCAAAGCGTTGCAATACCCCACCCGCTTCATACACAGACACTTCTTCTTCGGTATCCAAACGACACGTAACAGGCACTTCAATCGTTTGATTTTTACCTTCCGCCGTTGAGCGCTCAATAACTAAAGTCAAAGTCGAACGAGGTGCAATATTACCAATCACGCTATAAAGTTCAGTACCATCCAAACCTAAAGTTTTACGGTCAGTCCCTGCTTTAAACTCAAGTGGTAATACACCCATACCCACCAAGTTGGTGCGGTGGATACGCTCAAAACCTTCCGCCACAATTGCTTCTACACCTGCAAGGCGTACACCTTTCGCAGCCCAGTCACGACTAGAACCTTGACCGTAGTCTTTACCTGCAACAATGATCAAAGGCTGTTTACGGTTCATGTAGGTTTCAATCGCTTCCCACATACGCATCACTTCGCCTTCAGGCTCAACACGCGCTTTAGAACCTTGCTTGATTGTACCGTCCGAACGTACCACCATTTCATTATACAATTTCGGATTGGCAAAGGTCGCACGTTGTGCCGTTAAATGGTCACCACGGTGCGTTGCGTATGAGTTAAAGTCTTCCTCAGGCACGCCCATTTTATGTAGATATTCACCTGCTGCCGAATCCATCATAATCGCATTCGATGGTGATAAATGGTCTGTGGTGATGTTATCGCCTAAAATCGCAAGCGGACGCATATTGGCTAAAGTACGTGGTGCTGCAAGTGCGCCTTCCCAATATGGCGGACGGCGGATATAAGTACTTTGCGGACGCCAGTCATACAATGGGCTTGCAGCTTGAACTTTCTCACCCAAATCAAACATTGGAATATACACTTTCTTAAATTGCTCAGGTTTAACCGCAACTTTCACCAATGCATCAATTTCTTCATCAGATGGCCAAATGTCTTTGAGGTAAATTGGGTTGCCATCTTTATCATGACCTAAAGCATCCGTTTCAATGTCAAAACGAATCGTACCTGCAATGGCATATGCAACTACGAGCGGAGGCGATGCCAAGAATGCTTGTTTTGCATACGGGTGGATACGACCATCGAAGTTACGGTTACCTGATAAAACAGCCGTTGCGTAGAGGTCACGGTCGATAATTTCTTGCTGGATTTTTGGATCTAGTGCACCTGACATCCCGTTACAAGTCGTACATGCATACGCCACGATACCAAAACCAAGTTTTTCTAAATCACCGAGTACACCTGCTTCTTCTAAATACAATGCTGCGGCTTTAGAACCCGGTGCAAAAGATGATTTCACCCACGGCTTACGCACTAAGCCGAGTTCGTTTGCTTTACGAGCAAGCAAGCCTGCTGCAACCGTATTACGTGGATTCGAGGTATTGGTACATGATGTAATTGCCGCAATAATGATTGCACCATCAGGCATTAAGCCTTCTGCTTCTTGCGCACGCGCTGCTTCTAAATTGCCTGCAATACCTTTGGCTTTTAAATCACTTGTTGATACACGCGCATGTGGATTAGATGGCCCTGCAATGTTACGAGTTACGGTTGATAAATCAAAACGGAGTACACGTGGGTACTCGGCTTTAGTCATATCACTTGCCCACAGACCAATTTCTTTGGCATAGGTTTCTACAAGCTTCACTTGCTCAGGCTCACGACCTGTCAGTGTTAGATAATCAATGGTGTTTTGGTCGATATAGAACATCGCAGCCGTTGCACCGTATTCAGGGGTCATATTGGAGATGGTTGCACGGTCACCAATCGACATGGTGTCTGCACCTTCACCAAAGAACTCTAAATATGCGCCAACCACACGCTCTTTACGCAAGAACTCTGTTAAAGCCAATACGATATCAGTTGCCGTAATGCCCGGCTTACGCTGACCAACGAGCTCTACACCAATAATGTCAGGCAGACGCATCCACGATGCACGGCCGAGCATCACGTTTTCAGCTTCTAAGCCACCGACACCAATTGAAATGACACCTAAAGCATCCGTATGCGGTGTATGTGAATCTGTGCCCACACACGTGTCAGGGAAAGCCACGCCACCACGGTTTTGAATCACTGGAGACATTTTCTCCAAGTTGATTTGATGCATGATGCCATTACCCGCAGGAATCACATCAACATTTTCAAAGGCAGTTTTGGTCCACTCAATAAAATGGAAACGGTCTTCATTACGACGATCTTCCACCGCACGGTTTTTCTCAAATGCATCAGGATCAAAACCACCGTACTCGACTGCGAGTGAGTGATCGACAATCAGCTGAGTTGGTACCACGGGATTGACTTTAGATGGGTCTCCACCTTGATCGGCAATCGCATCACGCAAACCTGCAAGGTCCACCAATGCTGTTTGACCTAAAATATCGTGGCAGACCACACGTGCTGGATACCAAGGGAAATCGTGGTCTTGTTTGTTAAAGATTAACTCTTTAAGAGACTGCTCTAAAATTGCAGGATCGCAACGGCGTACCAATTGCTCTGCAAGCACTTTAGAAGTATATGGGAGTTTTGCGTATGCGCCTGGCTGAATATCTTCAACGGCTTGACGCACATCATAATATTCGAGCTGGGTACCTTGCAGTGGTTTACGGTAGTTGTTATTCATCGCGTTCCTGCCTTGCCTTGAGCATCTTTTTTCTAAACTTTCTAAACATTTTGTTGTTGATGAGACTTCATCATTTGTGATGGCATAGTACACTGCTGAAAGTCCATTTCCCAAATCTTATATATTTCATACACTTAGGTGCAAAAAATAGGGTTTTTGAAATATTTTGTTTCAAATAACGCAGTTAAATTAGCAGTTATGTGCTTTTTTTTGAAAAATAGTGGAAAATTGGGATAATTCTTTAGTATTAGATTCAGATTCGAGCATAGAAAATGAACAATTTATCTTTCTCCTCATTTACGCTTAATGGCGTGGATGCTCAAAAATTTTTACAAGGTCAAGTGACGTTGCATGTTGAACGCCTTGAAGAAAATATCACGCGCTACACAGCAATTTGTGATTTAAAAGGTCGAATTCACTTTGGTTTATGGCTAACAAAGCTGAATCCTGAAAGCTTTGTCATTGTAACCACTCAAGATCAAGCTGAAGAATTTTCCAAACACATTAAAAAATTCGGTGCTTTTTCCAAAATGAAACTTGAAGAAGCTAGTCAGGTCTATCCTACGCTTCAAGGTGACACCACAACGTTCTCAGCAGAAGTAACAGATATTGCCGCTTGGCAAGTTCAGGCCATTCAACAGGGTCAAGCTTACATTGATCAAGCCATAGAACACGTGTTCCAACCCCAAGAACTCCGTTTACATCAACGTGAAGGCGTTCACTATGACAAGGGTTGTTACTTGGGTCAGGAAGTCATTGCACGCTTATGGTTTAAAGCCAAACCGAAAGCGTGGTTACATCTGATTCAAGGTACAGGTGCTGTGCCTGCAGAAGCGGAACAACTCGATAAAAGCGTACAAGTGGTCAATAGTGCTGCATTTGAAAATGGTTATATCGCTTTGGTGGTGGCACGCCCTGAAGCATTAGCAGAGTTAGACGTGACTGTTTTAGATTTGCCTGAGTATTTAAATGGTGATGTGGCTAGACCACAGTAAAATAATCTAAAAAAACCTCCATTTAGGAGGTTTTTTATTAACCATTAGGCTGAGGATTTGGAACATATTTCCGGTAAATAATCAGGTTTAATATGACCAATACCGCACAACACCAGTACATAAATTCAAAGCTCCATTGTGCGATAACTAATCCCATCACAACTGAACCAATCGCTAGACCAATATCAAAACAAATAAAGAATGTTGATATTGCATGCCCCATCCGATGTTTATCTACGGTTTGAATGGTGAGCGTTTGCAAACAAGGAAATACTGAACCATATCCAATTCCAATAAAAATTGCAGATAACCACAACATCCATTGATCATTGACCAATGTTACGACCATAAGCCCAATCGCAAAAAATATAAAAGAAGGAACAATAACAGCACTCGGACCTTGACGGTCATAAATTTTACCGACCCAAGGTCTTACAATTAACATCGACGCCGCAAACAATATAAAAAATACACTGGTGTACGCCAGCAGTTGTTTGCTCTCACTATAAACCGTAATAAAACTGGTAATACTCGAGTAAGCAAAAGCTGTAAGTAAAGCAACACCACTTACAGCAAAAACTTTAGGCTCAAGAAAATCGTCTAGCTTAAAACCTTTTTTATTCATTTTATGTTGCTGAGGTATCTGATTCGCTGGAATATTTAATAGCCAGCTAAAAATTAGACCTAAACTGATGAGCACCGCGAGAGCACCGAATAAAATTTGGAAGCTATAAAATTGAATCATGGTAAGCGCAATTAACGGTCCAAATACCACACCTAGGTTAGTGGACATCACATAATAACCCATGCCTTCACCTTTACGATGCTCAGGAATGAAGTCATTCGCGACTGGAACAGCCACAGTGGTCAACACACTAAACCATATCCCATGTAAAAATCGTATAAGCAACAATGACCACATGTTATCAATGAATAAATAAGCAAATGCAAAGACCGCAAAAAACGTGCTCGATCCACGCATAGTGAGTCGCTTACCCATTTTTTGAATGATCATACCTGAAAATGGTCGTACTGCTATTGATGAGGCGAGAAAAAGCGTTAACGCTAATCCTGCTTCTTCAACTGATCCCGCTAAGTCCTTCACAATGTAAATCGGAAGGACAGCCAACATGGCAAAGTAGTAAATAAAAACAAATAAATTATTTAATACACACAAGATAAATGAACGATTCCAAAGTCGCTCGGTGGTTACACTCATGAAAATCTACTCTTGTCGCATTAATGTTTGGGCTTGAGGGCGTAATGGATCTAAACTCAGTTTGACCAATTGACGGATATAGTGCTCATCAGGCAAATGATTAAAGAAAATAATTTGGTAATGAATAGGACCATACAGTCGATCAAGTACCAAATCATAGTGATCATGTTCTATCAGCTCCCCCACCTCAATCGCCTGTTGGATCAGTTGATGCAGTTGAACTCGTTTAGGTAACAAATATTGCTTGAAGAATGTTGCAGCCAATTCACGATGATTCGCCATAACCACCAACATCGCACGTCCCACTGGATGATCTAAAGCCTTAGCCAAACGAAGCAATTGTTGATTAAGATTTTGTTCAAGGTCGAGCTCTGGCTCAAACTCAAAAATTGAGAGTGTGAGCTCTTTAAAGGTGTCCAGAACCAATTCAGATTTATGTGACCACCATCGATAAATAGTCGACTTTCCCACCCCAGCACGTGAAGCAATGTCTTCTACTGTCAGTTGGTGATATTCCACTTCATTCAAAGCCTGTTTGACTGAAGCTAAAATACATGATCGGCGTCGTGCACTTTTGTCATCGACTGTCATGAAATCCTCACAAATAAAACGATACGTTTCGTATCGTTTTATAATAGAGTTTTTTTATTGATAAAGATATGAAAATAAGACCAAGGCGTTAGATGGAATAGATTTTAACTGTCAATCGATTGAGAGATGACTCATAAAAAACCTCCTATATCGCTAGGAGGTTTTTTTCTAAAAGCCATGAAATAATTTATTCATATCCTTCACCACATAATCTTTAAAATGAAATGCTCTCGCGTGTTTAGCATCAAACTTTACGGTTAAATCACCTTTTTGGAATACATACACTCGATTCTCCTGACTCACCAAATACTGCTCGCCAAGTTTCAATAAGAGCGCATCTATCTTTTGTTCATCTGGGATTGAATCATCTTGAAAAACTTTATCGTAATTACGTTTAATGCCTTTTATAAACATCGTTGAACACCTCATTGCACAATGCGTATTTAAGCAAAACCATCGAAGAACTACTAGTGGATTAAAATTTTGGTTAAATCCATATATTCAAGGCTGAACAACGTAAATCCAGTGTCGTTTATATGCTTATACTGCAATACACACACTTTATTCACAAAGCGAAGCTAAATTTGAAGGATGTATACATATTCTATATTTACATTCACATAATTCGGACTATGATGAAATGGTGTAAAACTCTATTTACATCAAATAAATAGGGTTGCTTTTAAGATAGGTATAAAACAATTATGAAAAAAATATTATGTGGTGCTTTACTCGCTGTTGCCACCTCATTTAGCTTCGCTGCCGCACCAGTCGATCCTGCATTCAGCAAAGTACAGGAACTGATTCAAGCAAAGAATTACAATGCGGCCTACCAAGAACTTGAACGCTTATCAAAAGCAGGGAATCCTCAAGCGACTTATAACTTGGCATATCTCACTCAAGCTGGTCAAGGAACCAAACAAGACAACAAAAAAGCAGTACAACTTTATGAACAAGCTGGCACTGCAGGCTATCCTTTAGCCAATTATGTATTGGCGCAAAACTATGCCACTGGCGGCTTGGGTCTGACCAAAAATGAAAAAAAATCTCGTGAATACTTAGATAAAGCTGCAGTTCAAGGTTTTGAAGATGCGATTGTTGAATCTGCTGTTCTACTGTTCTCTGAAGGCAAAGAACAATCTGATAAGCTCGCGTTACAAAAACTTGATCCTTTAATTAAGAAAGGAAGTTATCCAGCCATTCATGCTCGTGCTTTATACGATATTTCATTAGGCTTTAAGACCAAAACTGAAGCGCCTGTGAAAAAAGGTTTAGCGAGCATTCAAGATTTAGGTAAAAAAGGATACATCCCTGCGCTTATGGCCATTGGTAACATGTTCGTAAACGGAAATATCGTTCCGCAAAACTTACCTGAGGCAAAAAAAATATTTAGTGCTTTAGCAGATGAAAATATTCCTCAAGCCAAGGAAAATCTAGCGATCGTGAACAAACTGATTGCTGAGAATGCAAAAAAACCTGCAGCAAATACGAAAGCTAAATCTTAAGCATTAATTTAAATTTTAAACCGATGCTCAAATACAAAAACCCTATCGCAAGATAGGGTTTTCTTATATGAAAAGGAGATTTATGATTACATTCTAAGTTTTATTCAATTACCACCATAAAATAATTAATCCAGCAGTCACAATAAATCCAATCACCGTACTCATCAATAAAGGTGTAATTGCACGATCATTGAGCCCATACGCTTGTCCCAACATTCCAAATAATGCAGGTGTAGGTAAAGCTGCAATCAATGTCCCTACATACACGATATCCATCGGTGCTTGAGCAATAAATCGTAGAGTCAAATACATGAGTATTGGAAAAATAAAGTTGGACGATAGAACAATATAAAGACTCTGCTGATTGACATATTTTAGGGTTAAACCTGCGATGCTTCCGCCAATCACAAATAACGCCAAAGGAGATGCCGTCTGACCAATCATTAAGAAAACTTGATCTATATAATGCGGCAGTTTAACCTGAAAAATAGCGCACACAATTCCGATTACCACACCAATAAACAATGGATTTTTACATAGGTTTATAAAGTTATTTTTTAATGTATTGAGTACAGCTTGCTGATTTTGAGCTTGCAAGCCCGCAATAAATAAAGCTGCTGGAACAAGAAAAACACTTTCGATAATTACGATTAAAGAAGTAAAGGCAAGCGCAATATGACCAATCAATAGACTTAAAATGGCCGTACCAAGTAGTCCAGTATTAGACATTGACGCTCCAATTGAGAGAATGGCAGCATCACTTAAATTGTTTTTAAAATGCTTTACCAAAATCCATAAAGCGATTGCAAATACAAAGGCAGTCACCACAATATAACTGTAGAAAAGTTCAGGTTGCCATATCGCATCAAGATCTTTTGATGAAAGCGCTTGTAAAAATAGAGCAGGTAAAGCGACTCGAATGACGAATGTACCAACAATAGAGACTTGTTCCTTGCTAAGTAAATTCAGTTTAACCGAGGCATATCCCGAAAAAAGCAGTAAAAAAATCGGAATAATGACCGATAAAACCATGACTTAGCATCCCTAGCTATTGTATGAGTTAGTCAAATTATCATACAACAGCCGTAATTACCCAGGATGACTTTTTAAGTATACCTTTATGCCTATTTTATCTATCAGCATATGGCTTAAATAATGATTTCACATCATGCGGTTGGCATCGTAAATATTGCGGACTAATTTCAACCTCTGCTTTTAATTGAGCAGCAGCATGCCATGGCCATCTTGGATTAAATAGTATTGCCCTTGCGAGCCCGATTGCATCAGCTTTGCCTTGTTGTAAGACATCTTCCGCCTGTTGAGGTTCAGTGATCAGCCCAACAGCAATCACTGGAATGTCTACGTGTTTCTTGATTGCTTCCGCAAATGGAACTTGGTAATTAGGACCAATCTGAATATTTTGATCGATATGTAATCCCCCTGATGATGCATGGATATAAACTGCACCAAGTTTTTCTAATGCCTTTGATAACCCGATTGAGTCATCAATATTCCATGCCTTTTCTTGCTCCATCCAGTCTGTTGCAGACAAACGAACACCGATTGGATAGTTGTCTGGAACAGCATTTTTGATCGCCTGAAAAACCTCTAAAGTTAGACGAATGCGATTCTCAAAACTTCCACCATATTCATCTGTTCTTCGATTAGATAAAGGGGACATAAATTGATGTAATAGATAACCATGAGCCGCGTGGACTTCGATGAGATCAAAACCTGCATCTACAGATCTGACTGCTGCAGTTGCAAAGTCATCGATAATTTTTTTGATTTCCTCGATACTTAATTCATGAGGAGCCTGATCATCTGGATTAAATGGTAAATCACTTGCAGATACCGTTTGCCAGCCATGTTCATGATTCGATGAGAATTGACCACGTCCCAACCATGGTTTATCAGTTGAAGCTTTACGTCCCGCGTGCGCTAACTGAATGGCGATTGGCGTTGGAGCAATCGATTTTACCTTATCAATCAATGCTTTTAATTGTGCACGTTGTAAATCATTCCACAACCCTAAATCTGCAAAACTGATACGACCTACAGCTTGTACCGCAGTTGCTTCAATAATATATAATCCAGCACCCGACAATGCATAACTCGCCCATTGTTGTTCATGCCAAAAACTATGCTCCCCTGCTTCATTCGCAGAATACTGACACATGGGAGCAATAATAATTCTATTTTTGAGTGATAAATTTCCGAATTGAATTGGCTCAAATAATTTTGCCACACTGAATCTCCCTGATTTTAAATTGATTTATTTGTAGCAGTGTACAACGCATTTACGTGATAAATCATCTAAGTTCATTTCATCATTGAATGCTTTAAAAAACATTTTAAAACTTAACCATGAAGGCACTAGATGGATTGTGTATCATATTCTGTTCAAGCGTAATATCTTGTAGTTCACTCGATGCTGCTTGCAATATCCTCATTTAACCCAATATTTTTCTACTCGCCCATTTAACAGAGTTTCCATGCCTGAATTACCTGAAGTTGAAACCACGAAAACCAGCTTGCTCCCTTTGCTGAATCAAAAAGTACTTTCTGTTCAAGTCAATAATTCAAGTCTGAGATGGCCTATACCAAATGATGTAAATCAATTGGTCGGTCAACGACTGATAGGGCTAACACGTCGATCCAAATATATTTTGGCACAATTTGAAAATGCGACCATGTTATGGCACTTGGGAATGTCAGGCAGCTTTCGTTTGAGTGATTCACGTGATGCATTGAGAAAGCATGATCATTTCATCATTCAATTCGATGATATCCAATTACGCTACCACGATCCTCGTCGTTTTGGTTGCATTTTATGGCTAGATGATCATGCTCAATCCAAACTTTTAGATACGCTTGGACCTGAACCTTTAAGTGAATCTTTCAATGCTGACTATCTAGAGCAGAAATTTAAAAATAAGAGTGTTGCAGTCAAAGTTGCAATTATGGATAACCACATTGTTGTGGGTGTTGGAAATATTTACGCAACTGAAAGTCTGTTTAATTTGGGCATTCATCCTGCACAACCCGCCTCTAGTCTTACACGGTCACAAATTGAAAAATTTGTCATTGAAATCAAACGAATCCTTAAACAAGCAATTGATTTAGGCGGATCTACTTTACGTGATTACACCAATGCCATGGGCGAAAATGGCTACTTTCAACAAACGCTATTGGCTTATGGGCGCGCTGGTGAAATGTGCATCAACTGTGAAACAACTTTAGAAAATATTAAGCTCGGGCAACGTGCTTCTGTTTTTTGCCCTGAGTGTCAACCGCTTAAGCGACCTCAAGCCTCAAATAATCCTGTATCAAAGGTAAAATCCAAATGAAATCAGCAATTGTTCGGCATATTTTAGTCAAAGATAAAGACCTGTGTATCCAACTTAAACAAAAGCTTAAAGACGGTGCTGATTTTGCTAAAATTGCTAAGCAACACTCAACTTGTCCCTCAGGAAAAAAAGGAGGGGAATTAGGTGAGGTAAAGAAAGGACAATTGGTTGGTCCTATCGATAAGGCAGTTTTTAGTTTGGCTGAACGTGAATTACATGGACCAATTAAGAGTCAATTCGGCTGGCATTTACTCGAAATTAAATTTCGTATGGATTTTTAAACTTCCTGGATTCCCCTCTCCTTTTAGGAGATGAGAAGCATCGCTTCGCAAGGGAGAGCTAAGAATCAATACCTCCCAGCCTCCCTTTGACAAAGGGGGATTTCGGGCGATTTTAAAAAAATGATGAGATATAAAAAACGGCGCATTTAGCGCCGTTTTCATTGTATAAGCATTAACCTTTACGTTTTAATTCGTCACGAATTTCACGAAGTAATTCGATATCTTCTGGAGTAGCTTCAGGTGCTGGAGCTTCCTCCTCTTGCTTACGACGCATTTTATTCATCAATTTCACTAACCAGAATACCACCCATGCAAGCAGGATGAAGTTGATGAGAATCGTCAAGAAATTACCGTAAGCCAAAACATTTAAACCCGCTTCTTGAGCGGCAGCAAGCGTTGTAAGGTTATTTGGATTATCTCCTAATACAACAAACCAGTTTGAATAATCAACATCACCGCCTAAGATCCAACTGATAATTGGCATGATGACATCTTTCACCATTGAATCGATGATTTTACCAAACGCCCCACCAATGATCACACCGACCGCCAGATCCATTACATTGCCTTTCACGGCAAATTCTTTAAACTCTTTAATAATGCTCATTTTTTCTCCAAAATTTTTCTATGCATTAATGTGACATAATATACATTATTCTTAATGATATTTCCGTCTAAACTCGTTGGTTTTCCACCAAAATCATAAGTATCTCTGTTTAAATAAACAAGATCTTGTCCAAATCAACTACAACAATTCAACAACTTTTATTTCATATCTTAAATGATGTAGTCAAGATATAAAAAAACCGCTCTTTTGAGCGGTTTTTTTATTTAAATCAATTAAGATTTATTACGTTTACGTTCGTTTTCAGTCAACCAACGCTTACGAATACGAATTGATTTAGGTGTAACTTCAACAAGCTCATCATCTTGAATAAATTCAAGTGCTTGTTCTAACGTATATTCAATCGCAGGAACAAGTGTTAATGCATCATCAGTACCTGATGCACGAACGTTTGTTAATTGTTTCGCTTTAGTTGGGTTTACAACCATATCGTCAGAACGAGAGTTAATACCAATAATCATACCTTCGTAAACTTCTAACTGAGGTTTAGCAAATAGACGACCACGGTCTTGTAAACTGAACAATGCATAGCCCAAGCATGTACCTTGAACCATAGAAATCAACACACCGTTTTGACGTTTTGCAACAGAACCTTGTTTCATTGGTCCATAGTGCGAGAAACTTGAGGTCATGATACCAGTACCTGAAGTCATGGTCATGAATTCTGAACGGAAACCAATCAAGCCACGTGAAGGTACAGTTGCTTCAATACGAATACGACCTTTACCGTCGACTTCCATATTGGTCATTTCACCTTTACGGTTACCCATTTGTTCCATTACAGCACCTTGATGCTGTTCTTCTACGTCAAATGTTACGTTTTCGTATGGCTCTTGCATTTCGCCGTCAATCTCTTTCAAGATTACTTGCGGACGAGATACACCCATCTCGAAGCCTTCACGACGCATGTTTTCGATCAATACCGAAAGGTGAAGTTCACCACGGCCCGACACTTTAAAACGGTCAGGACTGTCAGTATCTTCTACACGAAGTGCTACGTTGTGAATTAATTCGCGATCAAGACGTTCACGGATGTTACGTGAGGTCACAAACTTACCTTCTTTACCGGCGAATGGTGAGTTGTTAACTTGGAATGTCATCGATACTGTAGGCTCATCTACAGAAAGCGGTGGCAATGCTTCAACATGTTTAGGATCACAAATCGTGTCAGAGATATGAAGTTCGTCCATACCTGTTACACATACGATGTCACCTGCAGAAGCAGATTCAACGTCAATACGCTCCAAACCATGGTAACCCATGATTTTTAAGATACGACCGTTACGTGTTTTACCATCTTTGTCGATTACCGTTACAGGTGTGTTCAATTTCACTGAACCACGTTGGATACGACCAACACCAATAACACCAACGAAGCTGTTATAGTCAAGTGAAGACACTTGCATTTGGAATGGACCATCAACATCCACTGCTGGCGGCTCAACGATGTCTACGATTGTTTGGAACAACGGAGTCATGTCTTCAGCCAATTCTTCTGGTGAAGGACCTGCTACACCACGAAGACCAGAAGCATAAACCACAGGGAAGTCTAACTGTTCGTCAGTACCACCAAGGTTATCAAATAAATCGAATACTTGATCGATTACCCAGTCAGGACGCGCATTAGGCTTGTCAACTTTGTTGATAATTACGATTGGTTTCAAACCACGTGCGAACGCTTTTTGCGTTACGAAACGAGTTTGTGGCATTGGACCTTCTTGTGAGTCTACCAAAAGAAGTACACAGTCAACCATCGACATTACACGTTCAACTTCACCACCGAAGTCGGCGTGTCCCGGGGTATCCACGATGTTGATACGGTATTCAGTATCAGTACGTTTATCTAACCATTTGATTGCAGTATTTTTTGCAAGAATGGTAATACCACGTTCACTTTCAATAGCGCCTGAATCCATGACACGCTCGATCTCACCCGCGCGTTCACCCAAAGCACCTGATTGTTGTAAAAGTTTGTCGACAAGAGTCGTTTTACCATGGTCGACGTGTGCGATGATGGCAATATTACGGAGAGTTTTAATATCTGACATGTAAATTCGATACGCTTTAAATTTGAGGGCAAATTATACAGAAAAATCCTAAACTTTTATAGTGACTGTTTCTTTACAATTTCATTTTTTTTTGACGAATGGTTATGTTTCGGTTTTGTAAACCCATGTAACTCGATTAGAATGTCGGCACTTTCGCTTAATCTAGATGGTATAGACCATGTCTGCTCCCGACCAATCTCAAGAACCGAAACTCGATCTTGTTTATGGTTTAGACGATAAACCAAAACCGTTCATCGCTTTTCTCGCTGCCATTCAGCATTTACTTGCCATTATTGTTCCGATTGTTACTCCTGGTCTATTGATCTGTTTGGCTTTAGGTGTTTCTAAAGAAGATACAAACATGATCCTCTCCATGTCATTGGTGATTTCAGGTATTGCGACATTCTTACAAAGTAAAAAGGTTGGTCCTTTCGGTGCAGGCTTACTGATTGTTCAAGGTACAAGTTTTAACTTTATCGGTCCTATTATTGGGATTGGCTCAGCAATGGTTGCCGCGGGAACTCCAGTTGAAACTGTTATGGGTTCAATTTTTGGTGTCGTGATTGCAGGCTCATTCATTGAAATGGGAGTTTCACGCATATTACCATGGGTGAAAAAACTCATTACTCCACTTGTGACTGGTATTGTTGTACTTCTCATTGGCTTAACCTTGATTAAAGAAGGTTTAATCTCAATGGGTGGTGGTTACCAAGCGATGGGGAATAACACTTTTGCCAATACAGACAATCTCATTATGTCTTGTACTGTTTTGGCATTAATCATTCTCTTAAACCGCTTAAATGTTACATGGGTTAAGAGTAGTGCGATATTAATTGCACTGATCGTAGGTTATGCGCTAGCAGGCTTCATGGGCCATTTAGATTTTTCTGGCTTAGAAAATGCACCTTTGGTTCAAATCCCTACACCAATGCACTTTGGCTTAGACTTCTCTTGGAGTTTATTTATACCAATGGCATTTATTTATCTGGTTACTTCATTAGAAGCGATTGGTGATATCACCGCGACTTCTAAGTTATCTAATCAACCTGTTGATGGTCCGAAATGGATGGAGCGCATTAAAGGTGGTGTACTCGTCAACGGTGCAAACTCCTTACTCGCTGGTTTATTTAATACTTTCCCGAGTTCTGTTTTTGCTCAAAACAACGGAGTAATCCAATTAACTGGTGTAGCTAGTCGCCACGTGGGTATATGGATCGCCGCTCTATTAGTTATTTTGGGTTTACTACCAGCAGTGGCTGCCATCATCCAAGCTGTTCCTCAAGCTGTACTGGGGGGCGCTGTCATGGTGATGTTTGGGGCTGTTGCAGCATCAGGGATTAATATCCTTTCTGGTATTCAGCTTGACCGCCGTGCATTGCTTATTATTGCAATTTCACTTGCTCTTGGTTTAGGTGTTGCTCAAGTTCCACAGATTCTTGAACATATGCCTGAACTCATTCGTAATATATTTAGCTCTGGTGTAGCAACTGGCGGCATTGCAGCCTTGATCTTGAACTTCGTTCTACCTGAAGCAAAGAAATAATTTAGATTGAATAAAAGACTGCCCAGCATTGTCTGGGCTCTTTTATTCTGTGGAGAAATATATGGTTCCTCAAAGTGAAGTTGTTATTCGTCAACATAACTTTCTGAAAGGTCGAATATTATTAGTCAATGCACCAACTGATGACTTAAGCACTCAGCTCGATAAAAACATTCAGGCTTCAGTATGGACATGGAATTATAACGACTTTCTATTTTTCCAAAATCAAAATATTCCTGTTCATTTTGGGACGGATATCCCTGAAGCAGAATATGATCAAGTTATTGTTTTTGTGCCTAAAGCCAAAGAGCTTTTGAATTACTTACTACACAGTGTGGTATTAAAACTCGGTCTTGGTGCATCAATTTTTCTTGTCGGTGAAAAGAAAGGTGGCGTTGAACGAGCAGCAAAACAACTCGTTCCATTTGGCAAATGTGTCAAACTTGATAGCGCTCGTCATTGTCAAATGTGGCAATTAATTATCGATCAGACTCCTACGCCTCGAACTTTAGAAAATTGGGCTCAACAATATACAATTCCAACACCGAATGGCGAATTACAGATTTATGCTTTACCTGGTGTATTTAGTCAAAATAAACTTGATATTGGTACAGCTGTATTTCTCCCCTACCTCAATCGAGTGAGTTCAGGTAAAATCGCTGACTTCGGTTGTGGTGCTGGCATTATCAGTGCATATTTAGCCAAATTGAATCCCAAAAATCGTATTTTTGCGCTTGATGTGGATGCTTTTGCGCTCGCCTCCACCCGCCTAACATTTGAAAAAAATAATTTGTCACCAGAACAGCTCGAAATCAAAGCTGTGACTGGCATTGAAGATGCGCCACTATTTTTACATGCCATCGTCAGTAACCCTCCTTTCCACCAGGGTATATACACTGATTACAATGCGAGTGAGAATCTTTGTAAGACATCACGTCGCCATCTAAAATCTGGTGGTGAACTTTGGATCGTGGCAAATCGTTTTTTAAACTACCCAACTCTCATTGAGCAAAATTTTGGTCAATGTGAAACTTTGACTGATCAACAAGGCTTTAAAGTACTGTTTGCAAGTACTCAAAAGAAATCATAAGGAACTTTCGATGAGCGAAACCGGTCAACTTAAGCGAAAGCTTGGAGCACGCCATCTTAATATGATCGCCATTGGTGGTTCTATCGGTACAGGACTATTCCTAGCTTCGGGTGCAACAATTGCCAATGCGGGCCCTGGTGGTGCATTACTTGCCTATTGTTTAATTGGCGTAATGATTTACTTCCTCATGACCAGCTTAGGCGAACTCGCAACACACAATCCAACATCAGGTGCTTTCTTCACCTATGGCACCAAATATGTCGAAGGTGGGTTTGGATTCGCACTAGGCTGGAACTATTGGTACAACTGGGCGATAACCGTCGCATTTGAACTTGTTGCAGTTCAATTCATCATGAAATTTTGGTTTCCTGATATCCCAGGTTTCTATTGGAGTGCCATTTTCCTTGCTATCGTTTTTGGTATTAACGCCTTAACAGTCAAAGGTTTTGGTGAGTCTGAGTTCTTTTTCTCACTCATTAAAGTTCTTGCCATCATTGCATTTATCATCATTGGTATTTTCATGATTGCCAAAATCATGATGACACCCAATGTTGCAACTTTCGCAAATTGGTCAAAGGGTGAAGCGCCATTTGTAGGTGGTTTGTCAGCATTAATTGGTGTCGCGATGATCGCAGGATTCTCATTTCAAGGTACTGAAATGGTTGGTGTTGCCGCTGGTGAGTCGAAAGATCCGAAGAAAACCATTCCTATTGCGATTAAACAGATCTTCTGGCGGATTCTCTTATTCTATATCGTTTGTATTTTTATTATCGGTACATTGATTGCGTATGATGATCCTCGTCTAATGCAAGCTGCTTCAGATGAGAATATTGCATTATCACCTTTTACTTTACTCTATGAACAAGCAGGCTTTGCTTTCGCTGCAAGTGTCATGAATGCAGTCATTCTTACGGCTATCCTTTCTGCCGGAAATTCAGGAATGTACTCTTCCACACGAATGCTGTTTGATATGGCAAAAAATGGAAGTGCACCCAAAGTTTTCTCCAAACTTGATGGCCGCGGTGTACCAATGAATGCACTTTATGCCACGACAGCAATCGCAGCACTATGCTTCTTGACGACATTTATTGGTGAAGAGGAAGTATTTAATTGGCTTCTGAATATGTCTGGTATGTGTGGCTTTATCGTATGGCTCGGTATCGCAATCTCTCATTACCGATTCAGGAAAGGCTATTTGGCTCAAGGATATAAGTTAGAAGATTTAGCATATCGTGCAAAATTTTTCCCTTTTGCACCGTGGTTCGCTTTTATTTTGTGTGCAATCGTGGTGTTAGGTCAAAATTATCAAGCCGTACTTGATGGGGAGTTGATCGCAGTAGTCTCCACATATATTGGGATCTTCTTATTCTTAGCAATATGGCTAGTGTATAAGTTCAAGTACAAAACCAAGTTGATTCAATATCAAGATATGGATGTAAAACCAATTCAAGTCGATCAAGACTAATAAAATAAAAAAACAGCTCAAATTGAGCTGTTTTTTTATTGTTAGATTATGATCTTATTCTATTTTTAAGGTTAAATTCACTCGACGATTCAATGCTCGACCCTCTTCTGTCGTGTTATCCGCAATTGGCTGATTTGGGCCATAGCCTTGTGTCGAAATCTGTTTAGGATCAACATTATATTGCATCACCAATTCATTACGCACAGCATTTGCTCGCTCAAGAGATACTTTTTGATTCGCTGATACTGACCCTCGATTATCTGTATGTCCATCCACTTGAAGTATAAAACTTTTATTCTGCGCCAAAACTTTTGAAGCTACTGTTAAATAAGGTTGATACCGAACATCAATTTGACGGGAATTGTGATTAAAGTAGAGCGGTAAACCTTGTTTTAATTCATTTAATATCTTTTGATCCAAGTCTTGTACACCAGTAGTTGATTGCATCTTTGTCGTTGTGCAAGCCGTCAAAGTTAAAGCAATGCATAAGCTTGCTATTAAACTATATTTCATCTTTATTCTCATTGTGTTGTTCATTATATTTTGTGAAATATATCACATTATTTAAAAAAGAGTTAAAAAAAACAGCTCCGAAGAGCTGTTCTTAATAATCAATTAAAGATTATTGTGCTGCTTGAGGTTGAGCAACTACTGTACGGCTACCAGAAATCGTAGCGAATACACGACGGTTCATCGCACGACCTTCTTTAGTTGCGTTGTCAGCAATTGGTTGATCCCAAGCAAAACCTTGAGTCGCTAAACGAGAAGCGTCAATGTTGTATTCGCTTACAAGAGCAGATTTCACAGAGTTAGCACGAGCTAAAGATAAACGTTCGTTCAACGCACGTGGACCAGTATTATCAGTGTGACCTTCAATACGAGCAGTTGCATTTGGATATTCGTTTAATTTTTCAGCTACTTTAGCAATTTCAGGCTTGTACTGATCTTTGATGTTAGACTTGTTCGTATCGAAGAATACGCGAAGTTCCATGTTAAGATCTTCAGTCAACTCTTGTGGAGCTGGTTGAACTGGAGCTGGAGCTGGTTGAACTGGAGCAACTTCTACTACTTCAGCAGCAGGCTTCAAGTGACCGCCTAAAACTACGTTAAGACCAGCAAGTGCTGTGTAGTTCCAGAAATCTTCGTCGATGTTATAAGTTGCACGAGCTTCTGTACGAAGAGATAGAGCATCATTTAAGCGCCAGAAAGCACCTACACCTGCATTACCTAAAGTACCTTCGTCATCTTTAAGATTTACACCATCGTATTCATATTTGTAGTGACCAGCACCCAAAAGAACGTATGGCTTAATTTTGCTGTCATAGTTCTTAGTGATTAAATCAGAAGTAACATAGAAGTTACCATTGATTTGAGTTTGCTTGTACTCGCCAACATCATTACCAGTAATTGTGCCTTCGATATCACCTTTTACTTGGTTATATTCAGCTTCAAAACCCAACCATGGAGTAAGTTCAATACCTAACGCAGCACCAACGAATAAATCGTCTTGTAATTCGATAATGCTGTCAGATAAGTGATCAGCAGCACCGTTGTTGTGTTGAGTGTCTTGGAATGTGTAACCCACTAATAGTGGAGTAACAGTTACACCAGCATTAGCAGCAGCGAATGGAGCAGCAACAAGCATAGCAAGTGCGATACGACTCAATTTCATGGATATCCTCCAGAGATAACAATTGTTTTTCAAGCTCAGCCTAAAATAATTATGGCTTCCTGAGATAGGCTTTTTTATACCCCAGTATTTTTTTTAAGCTACTCATGTTGAATCATACAAACACTTAAAGTGAATTCCAAGTGTTTGATTACTTTAATCAAGTAAATTATTGACAAAATTACTTACAATTTCCGTTGTAATTCGGTAATTTTTTACTCAATTTATCCGCATGAATAACTTATCTTTTCATTTTTGGTATATTAACAGCATTCAAAGGTGATAGTAATCATTTTTTAGCACTTCAGCTTATAATATAACTTCACCAAGATTATCTATAAATTCAAATAATTAACAAATACTAGAAGCTTTAAAATGTATTCCTATTGTAAATCTCTTGCTTTTACCCTTTTAGAACTCATTTTCACGATCGTCATTATTAGTATTCTTGTGATGATAGCACTCCCTCATTATCATGAATTTCGTGAAAATCAAGAAAGGGCGCAAATTCTTAGCACGGTACGGCAAGCCATCAGCCAAGCTAAAGCCAATGCTGTAAGTTACCGAAGCCCTGTGATTATCTGTGCTTCTCAAGATTTAAAATCGTGTAAGAACAGTCAATGGCATAAAGGGTTTATCATCTTTCTAGATCAGAATCACAATCAACAATTCGATCCTCACGAAAAGCTTATTCAAGCAACTTCGACAGATTACCAATATGGTGATTTCAGTTGGAAAGGTGGTGTTACCAGCAAGAATACGATCACCTTCCAACCAGACTCTGGTTTACCACGTGGATCAATAGGACATTTTAAATACTGTGCACATTCAAATAAATCAAATCTAATCGTTAGACTTTCAATGATGGGACAGACTCGTCTTGAAGAAACTAAGACATGTGAATGACAACTTATCAGTCACATTTTACACACTATAGCCAATATTAATTGGCCTGATATTACATATACTCAAGCTGTAAAACAAAGCTAAATAAATTGGAGAGAATAATGACTGATATCGTCATCCTTAATGGTGCACGTACGGCAATGGGCGGCTTTCAGGGAAGTTTATCAAGTGTGACTGCACCAGAACTGGGTGCAGTGACCATTAAAGAGGCTATCTCACGCTCGGGTTTGCAGCCAGCAGACATTGAAGAAGTCATTATGGGTTGCGTTTTGCCTGCAGGTTTAAAACAAGGCCCTGCTCGCCAAGCCATGCGCAAAGCTGGACTACCTGACTCGACAGGTGCAGTGACAATCAATAAATTATGTGGGTCAGGCATGAAAGCTGTGATGCAAGCAGCTGATATGATTAAAGCTGGTTCAGCAAATTTTGTGGTTGCAGGCGGTATGGAGTCTATGACCAACGCTCCTTACGTCTTACCTAAAGCACGTGGTGGTTACCGCATGGGTCATGGTGAAATCAAAGATCATATGTTCTTCGATGGTTTAGAAGATGCTGAAACTGGTCGTTTGATGGGCTCATTTGCTCAAGATATGGCCAACACTAAAGGCTATACCCGTGAGCAAATGGATGACTTTGCAATACGTTCATTAAAGCGTGCTCAAACTGCGATTACTGAAGGCTACTTCAACGATGAAATCGTCCCTGTTACTGTGTCAACTCGTAAAGGAGATGTCGTTGTAGATAAAGATGAGCAACCTTTTAACGCAAACATCGATAAAATCCCAACTCTACGTCCTGCTTTTGCTAAAGATGGTACGATCACTGCTGCCAATGCCAGTTCGATTTCTGATGGTGCTTCAGCCTTGGTTATCAGCTCATCTGAGCAAGCACATGCAAAGGGTTTAAATCCTTTAGCAAAAATTGTGGCATATGCCTCTAATTCACAACATCCGTCTGAGTTTACGATTGCACCAGTCGGTGCAATCCAAAAGGTTCTCGATAAAACAGGTTGGAATGTTGAAGAAGTCGACCTTTGGGAAATCAACGAAGCTTTTGCAATGGTCACGATGTGTCCTATTGACGAGTTCAAACTTGACCCTGAAAAAGTAAATATCAACGGCGGAGCATGTGCTTTAGGACATCCAGTAGGATCTACAGGTTCACGGATTATTTTAACGCTAATCCATGCACTTAAACGCACAGGTGGTCAACGTGGTATTGCTGCGCTTTGTATCGGTGGTGGTGAAGCAACTGCAGTGGCGATTGAGTTAATCTAAAGCGTCTAAAGCCCCTATTTTTCAAAGAGGGGCTTGAGGGAGATTTAAATCATCAATCCTCCCCTAAACCCTCCTTGTCTAAAGGAGGGTAAATAAAAAAGCCTCTACTTAGCTAGAGGCTTTTTTATAATCTCAATTCAAAGCATAACTTTGAATTATTAGACTTAAAGAATTTCTTTACGTAGTTGCTCTGGAGATTTCATTGACAATAAGCCTGGTGCAACGTCAAATGCAGTTTTCGCGCCATATTGACCCATTTGATTCATGCGGTAGCATGCACGTGCATAAGCCACAAGTACACTTGCAGTAAACTCAGGATTGCTATCTAATTTCAACGAAAACTCCATTACTTGAGTCTGCTCTGCACTACTATTACCACTGCGAATGACAAATCCACCATGGGGCATACGATTATGCTCATTACGAAGCGTTTCTTCATCAATGAAGTTCACAGTCGTGTTGTACTCTGTAAAATAGTCTGGCATGGTCACAATCGCCTGCTTTACGGCTTCAGCGTCAGCACCATTTTCAAGCACAACATAACATTCACGAGTATGCTTTTCTTTAGTGGTTAATACAGGACGTGAACCACTACGAACTTTATCAATCGCATCTTGTGATGGAATAGTATATTGCACACCTGCTTTAACACCCGCCACACGGCGAATCGCATCTGAGTGACCTTGACTCAAACCCTTACCCCAGAAAGTATAGGTTTCACCATCTGGTAATAATGCCTCACCAAATAAACGATTAATTGAGAACATGCCTGGATCCCATCCAATCGAAATCATTGCCGTTTTTTTGTTAGCAAGTGCAGGCTCATTCACTGCTTCAAAAAACTCAGGAATACGTGCATGCGTATCAAAACTATCTACTGTGTTGAATTTACTTGCCAATTCTGGTGTTTGTTTTGGAAGATCATCTTTAGATCCACCACACAAGATCAACACATCAATTTTGTCTTGGAGGTCATTTAAGTCATCCATATGAAAAACTTTCGTGTCACTAAAGCAAGGAGACACTGATTCAGGTGCACGGCGTGTAAAAATTCCCACAAGCTCTAAATCTGGGTTCTTTTGAATTGACGTTTCAACGCCACGACCGAGGTTGCCATAACCGACAATACCAATACGAATCAAATTTTGCATAACAACTGCTTCACTATTTAAATGATGGCAAGATCACTAGACTGAATACTAAACATATACCGCAAAACAGTCTGATTGAATGGAGAAAAACCCGCACCAAAAATGATCAAATGAATACTAACATACTACAATAAACTGCACTTTTTTGGAGCAAATTTATCATTTAAATCAGTGTTAATCGATCAATTGAATCATATAAAAAACCGCTACACTAAAGGCTTTGTCGCTATATATTTCTGAATGAATTAAAAATTCTGCTCTAAATAGGCTTATGATTAAAATTTGACCTTCTATGTGTCATTTTGAATAGCGCTTAGGCTGAACTATGAATACCTAAATCTTGTTTCCATCAAATAAAAAAAAGCTGAACCTAAGTTCAGCTTTCTTATCACTTAATAAAATTAAGCACCCGTTTGATAATTTGGTTTTGGTACAGCAGTCGACGCTTGATAAGGTTGAGTAAAGTCGTTTAAACCTGCCGCTGCTTCTGCAATGTCTTTACCTTCTTTAATCACGAAAGTATCGAAACCAGCACGCTTCATGTAGTTCAACACGTCTTTGAATACATCACCTGTTGCACGAAGTTCGCCTTGGAAGCCTTGGCGACGTAACAATGCGGCAAATGAATACCCACGACCATCATTAAAACCTGCAAACTCAATAAAAATTGCATCAAGCTGATCAAGTGGGAATTCATTGTTTTCAGGTGAGGCATCTACGGTTAGGTAAAGTGCTTTTTTACCTGAAACATTGGCAAGCTGGTCTAACTGCTCCACCGTTAAAACCACATCACCTTGTGGCAATACGCCATCTTCACCAATCAGTTGATAAGTATTGTCTGCAATCGTGCCATCCTTAGAGAGCACTTGTAGTGCGGTATTAAGCATATGCACGCTCCTTAAATGGTTGAATTCCTACACGACGGTAAGTATCAATGAACTCTTCACCTTCTTGACGTAAATCAAGATAAGTGTTCAAAATTTCTTCCACTACATCTGGTACTTTTTCAGCAGCAAATGATGGTCCTAAGATGTCACCGATTGAGGCATCATGGTCTGCATTACCACCCAATGTAATTTGGTAGAATTCTGCGCCTTTCTTGTCGACACCTAAAATACCAATATTACCCACATGGTGATGACCACAGGCATTCATACAACCTGAGATGTTCAAGTCCAATTTACCTAAGTTGTAAATTGTATCTAGATCATCAAAACGGCGTGAAATAGCTTCAGAAATCGGAATAGATTTCGCATTTGCCAACGAACAGAAATCACCACCTGGACAGCAGATAATGTCAGTTAAGAAACCAATGTGCGCGCGAGCTAAGTTATTCTTTTCAAGAATCGTCCAAAGCTCAAATAAGTCTTTTTGCGGTACATCAACAAGGGCAATATTTTGCTCATGCGTGGTACGCAATTCACCAAAAGTGTACTTATCTGCAAGATCAGCAATCAAGTTCATTTCTTCAGTGGTCACGTCACCCGGTGCAACGCCTGCACGTTTCAATGAAATTGTTACGATGCGGTAACCTTTCACTTTGTGTGCATTGGTATTGATGTTAAACCATTGTTTGAATTTCGGATGTGTAGCAAACAGTTCTGAGAAGTCTTCATCTGCATAATCTTGGTACGCAAATGGTGTAAAGTTCTGGTCCATTTTCGCCAGAGTATCTACATCAACTTTTAAAGTTTTAATTGTATGCGCAAATTCAGCTTCAACTTTTTCAGCAAAAACTTCAGGTGTTAAAGCTTTTACCAAGATTTTGATACGAGCTTTATATTTGTTATCACGACGACCATGTAAGTTATACACACGAAGTACTGCTTCTAAGTAAGCAATAAGGTCTTCACGTGGTAACCACTCTTTGATCACAGCACCAATGATCGGTGTACGACCTAAACCACCGCCAACCATGATTTTATAGCCCATTTCACCCGCTTCATTGCGAACGATATACACTCCGATATCATGAAATGCTGTTGCAGCACGGTCGATTTCAGCAAGTGCAGAAACTGCGATCTTGAACTTACGTGGCAAGAATGCAAATTCTGGATGGAAAGTTGACCACTGACGAATCAATTCGCATGTCGGTCTTGGATCTTCAATTTCACCAGCAACGACACCTGCATATTGGTCTGTTGTTGTATTACGAATACAGTTACCAGATGTTTGAATCGCATGCATTTGAACTGATGCCAACTCTTGCAACATGTCTGGCACATTTTCTAATGCTGGCCAGTTAAATTGAAAGTTTTGACGAGTAGAAACGTGTGCATAACCACGGTCATACGCTTTAGCGAGTTCAGCAATTTTACGAAGCTGTTTAGAGTTCATCAAACCATAAGGTACAGCGACGCGAAGCATCGGCGCATAACGCTGAACATATAATCCATTTTGTAAACGTAATGGACGATATTCATCTTCAGTAAGCTTTCCAGCTAAATAACGTTCCGTTTGATCACGGAATTGTGCAACACGTTCATTGATCAGTTGCTGATCGAAATCAGTATATAAATACATGGCGTACAGCTAGTAGTTTAATTTTAACGAAGCACAGCATAGCTTTTATTCATCTATCAATAAAATGCGTTTTTTACATATTTAATAGCGGTTTTATTGATATGTAATCACTCGAATCACTGATATATAGACAAACTCTGGATTCCAGTACTTATTCCACATAAAGATTTTATTTAACTATTCTTAGCACATAAATTCATATAGATTGTAAATTTGTTCTTTATTAAAAATTATCCGATCGTGATGTATGTATTTTCCCAGTACCCTTCTTTAAATTGACCCTCAATCAATTGCACATAACGACCATGAACTTGATCAATGGCAATACAATCATCTACATCCAAAACTCGATCTGTGTGCTGTTTTTGCCAATCTTTTCCAAAGAATGATTTACCACGTTCTTTAGCCGATGCACTATTTAAAGCGGGTACTAATACATAACGATGTAGCTCTCCGAACTCTTTAACGTGGTACCCACCTAAATTAATCAACCAGAGTTTCATTTCGTTTTCATTAGGAGCTGCATCTGTAAAATGGATTTGGAATTGCTGCTCATTATATTCCACTCCATTTACCTTCGCCCAAGCATCAATATGTAAGCCTTTCTGCTCACCAAACCAAGCATTTTTGAGTTGAGGATAGACTTCTTCTAGTGAATCCCCAACAGCCAAAACCACATCATGCACTTCAGTATTGGCACGTACATGACGACCACCGAGCATTACAAGAAATAGGCTTGGCATGGTTGATTTCCTTTGGTTTTGACAAGACCATTAATCATACCTGAATTTGGATTTGCCACTACTGAAAAGAATGGATTGGCTGTGTTACTGATTTTTATACAGGGTTTAAAGATTAAGCTGACCAATTCAACGATATTGGATACGTGGTGGCGACATGGATGTCCCCCGTTGAGCAGATATTACAAGAATGTAATATCTGCTCAACAGAAAGCCTTCGGTTACTTGGGCTTTTCCAAAGTAACGTAAAAGTAAGTCCATGAAATAGCTCTTCAAATCTGAATCTCAAATAGATTCACACTCCAAACTGCCTTACTTTTTTTCGGTAAAAGTAACAAAATCATTTTGTATTTCTGATGATACTTGCCTGTATCACAGAAATACAGACGACATCCATGTCGCCGATCCAAAAATCAAATTTTAGGAAAATATTTTAGCTTTTCTAGAGCGCATAAAAAAATCGCATCCAATGGCTTAAATGCGATTTTCTAAATAGCACCTCTCCCCTTACGAAGCAGTGCTTCCCATTCCAAAAGGAGAGGCTTAAAGGGTGAATTACATCTCTACCATTTCCACGCCATCAATGCGTGCAACTGTCATTAAGTCTTTATCACCACGACCTGAAACCGTCGCAATAATAATTTGATCTTTAGACATCGTTGGAGCCAACTTAGTCACATATGCCATCGCATGCGAACTTTCAAGTGCAGGAATAATACCTTCAATCTTAGTTAAGTCGCGGAAGCCTTGTAATGCTTCATTGTCATTAATTGGAACATACTCAACACGCTTCATATCTTTTAAGAAGCTATGCTCTGGGCCTACACCAGGATAATCCAAACCTGCTGAAATTGAGTGTGTTTCAATAATCTGACCTTGTGCATCCGACATAAGATAAGTGCGGTTACCATGCAGCACACCAACATGACCAGCATTTAATGGAGCAGAGTGTTTACCAGTTTCAATACCGTAACCAGCAGCTTCGACACCGTACATTTTCACATCTTGATCATTCAGGAATGGATAGAACAAGCCCATCGCATTTGAACCACCGCCGACACAAGCAACCAGTGCATCTGGTAGACGACCTGCTTGCTCTTGAATTTGACGGCGAGCTTCACGACCAATGATCGATTGGAAATCACGTACCAATTGAGGATATGGATGTGGACCTGCAACTGTACCAATCACGTAATAAGTAGAATCGACATTTGTTACCCAATCACGCATGGCTTCGTTCATGGCATCTTTTAATGTTTTAGAACCACTTTCGACAGGAACAACAGTCGCGCCCAATAAACGCATACGATATACATTCATCGCTTGGCGTTTCACATCATCTGCACCCATGTATACAACACATTCAAGCCCTAAACGCGCTGCGATGGTCGCTGTTGCCACACCATGTTGACCTGCACCAGTCTCAGCAATAATACGTTTTTTGCCTGATAACTTTGCCAGCAAAGCCTGACCAATCGTGTTATTTACTTTATGGGAGCCAGTATGGTTCAAGTCTTCTCGTTTTAGATAGATTTGTGCACCACCCAACTCCTTTGACCATCGCTCAGCATAATAAAGCGGACTTGGACGACCTACATAAAAAGCGAGGTCACGGTCGAATTCTGCCAAAAACTGTTCGTCATTTTTCATTCGGAAATACAGTTGCTCTAGATCTTCTAGTGCAGCCATTAGAGTTTCTGACACAAAACGTCCGCCATGGATACCGAAATGCCCTTTTGCATCAGGGTATTGGGTATAGTCAATCACTTGATCTTGTTGATTAACGGTTTGCTGATCCACGTTGGACTCCTTGCATAAAGCGTTCTACGAGTTGTTGGTCTTTTATACCTTTTGCGGACTCTACACCGCCGCTCACATCCACAGCATATGCTTGTGTTGTAAGAATTGCTTGCTCGATATTGTCAGGGTTTAATCCTCCTGCCAAGATCAATGGAATATTTAATTTTGGAAATGTTGTCCAATCAAAGCTGTGGCCTGTTCCGCCCTTTAAATCTGGATGCCATGCATCCAACAACACAGCACTCGCACCAAACTTTTGATATTTATTGATTTCTTCAACGATATCTAGTTCTGGTTTTACTTGAATTGCTTTATACCAGCGGCGACCCACTGCTTGAGCAATTTGTTTGCACTGTTCTGGACTTTCATCGCCATGAAACTGCAAAATATCTAAAGGGACTTTTTTAAGTATGTTTTGGATCTCTTCGGCTGAACTATTAACAAATAATCCAACTGATTGCACATAAGCAGGAATCGCTTGAACCAACAGTGATGCTTGCTCAACATCTACGTGTCTTGGACTTGGTGGAAAAAACACAAATCCTATGGCATCCGCACCAGCTTGCACAACAGCTTGGACATCTTCTAATCGGGTAATTCCGCATATTTTTGCACGAGTTCGCATCTATTCTAGCTCTAATCCACCCTCATCATAGCCGATCTATCATTTTTGGGCGCTTCATTGTAAAGCAATTTTTTCATCTTGCGTAAAGTTCACTCAGAATATTCGGTGTGAAGATTGTTTAAATGAGAAGCGCTCTTTATACTGCGCTCAAATTGCAACAAGTCAAAGCAATCGCTTTAGGGAAGTTGGTGAAAATCCAACACTGCCCCCGCAACGGTAAAAAATGAAAAGCATTTCTCAATAGATTTCTGATTTTTAGAGATCTACACCACTGCATGTCATATGTGGGAAGGTGGAAATGTAAGTAATCCAGTTACTACATTTGAGTCCGGATACCTGCTTGTTGTGTTCTTCCACTCAATCATTCACGGGGAAGTGAATGTATGGAGCACGTTATGTCTATTCAATGTCAACCAACAGCTTTGGTTGGTGCAATCGCTATTGCGATGGGTTTTACTACATCAGTTTTTGCTCAAGAACAAACAACTTCTAATGCAACTTTAGAAACTATTGTAATCACAGCTACTCGCTCAGAAGAAAAGCTTGAAAACGTACCTGCACGTATTTCAATTATCCAGCCACAGATTCTCGAACAGTCACCAATTAAAGCTCTGCCAGACCTACTTAAAACAGATCCTAGCATTAACGTGGTTCAATCTGGCGGTTACGGTCAACAAACTTCAATTTTTTTACGAGGCACGAATTCAAATCAAACTCTAGTGCTACGTGACGGCGTCCGCTTAAATACAGCGACAACTGGTGCTGCCTCGATTCCATTTTTAGACACCACCGATCTTAAACAAATTGAAGTTCTAAAAGGTCCAGCATCTGTACTTTATGGAACTGATGCAATTGGAGGGGTGGTTCAATTTGTCACGCGCACACCAGAAAAAACTACAGCTTTTATTACAGGTGAAATTGGTGAAAATAACACCTATAAATCGATTGTTGGCGCAGATTTAGCTGAAAATGGCATCTATGCACAAGTTCGAGGTCAAATATTAGAAACTGACGGTACGCCAGTATTTAATATGAATGATAAACGTAACTATAGCTTTGATCAAAAAGGTTATAGTGCCAAGTTTGGTATAGATCAAAAACGTTATGCTGCATCTTTAGATTTCAGTCAGAACTCAGGAAATGGGGAATACAACAACTGGGGTACATTCTCAAGTCAAGATTTTGAAAATGAAATCATAAATGCAAAGGGACGCATTAACCCAACTGATCAGCTTGAAGTTCATGCACGTTTATCCCAATTTAAAGATGATTTGGAGCAAGTAACTTCTAATAGTTTTGTACACAGTACGACTCAAGAGGCTGAGCTTTATAGCAAATGGAATTTTGTACCAGCCCAAAATATTCTAGTTGGTGTGACCCAACGTAATACTGAAGCTAAAACCGATGCATTAAACGAAGATATTAATTCAACAGGTTACTATATTCAGCATCAATATCAAGCCGATGGCTTGAGTACGCAAGCTGGCATCCGCTTAGAAGACAATGAAAAGTTTGGTTCACACACAGTCATGCAGGGTGCACTCAGATACCAATTGCTTCCTACAACAAGTATTTACACCAATATTGGCACTGCATTTAAAGCACCTACATTAAATGATCTATATGCCTATGGTGGTAATGAACAACTTAAGCCAGAAGAAAGCATTTCTTATGAAATTGGTATTGATCAAAAACTCCCACTTAATATTTCATTGGGTGCTTCTGCTTTCTATACCAAAGTTGATAATCTAATTAATTCAATCTGCGTCAGTACTTGTGATGGCGATTGGGTGAATACGTTCCCAACTTACCAAAACCAAAACGTTGATAAAGCACAAATGACAGGCGGTGAATTGACAGCACAGTGGACAAATGATCAGTACTTTATCAATGCAGGCTATACATATATCAAAACTGAAGATACTGAAAAAAATACTGAGTTATTACGTCGTCCTCGTCAATCAGTTACTGTTTCAGCAGGTTTACAAAATGCAAATTATGGTTTAAGTGCTTCGCTCGTTGCCAAATCAAAAGCAAAGGATTTTAGCCAAGATATTCCAGGATATGCTCGAGTAGACTTAAATGCATTCTGGAACCTTAACCCGCATGTAAAACTGTTTACCAATATTGAAAACGTTGGTGATGTGAACTATAAAACTGTTCACAGTGCTGGTGAGCAATATTATGTCAATGGTGGACGTTTAGCTTCTGCTGGTGTGACATTCAGATACTAAGCATTCTTTGACTCATAAATACTTTTGAGAATCATGTCATGCCTATGGCATGATTCTTTTCATATCTAGCACTTAAAAAAATTTAAAGGAAACCTCATGGGTCACCGTTTAAGTAAAATTTATACCCGCACGGGAGATACGGGCACTACCGGACTAGGCGATGGTTCACGTGTACCTAAAGATGATTTACGTATCGATGCGTTAGGTGATGTCGATGAACTCAATGCGACCATTGGTGTATTACGTTCGTACATTGCTTTAAGTAGCATTGAAGACAAAGCTCAATGGGATAAATCACTCAGTCTGATTCAACATTGGTTATTTGATTTAGGCGGCGAAGTCTGCATTCCTGGATTTAACTTGGTTCAACCAGTATGTATTGAATTTTTAGAAAATGATATTGATCGTATGAACGAAGCATTACCCATGCTAAAAGACTTTATTTTGCCAGCTGGTACATTAGTCTGCAGTTTTGCTCATCAAGCACGTGCTGTCTGCCGTAGAGCTGAACGTAGCGTGATGTCTGTTCATCAACGTGATCAAAATATCCAAGCCACATCATTACAACTTTTGAACCGCTTATCTGATTGGTTATTCGTCGCATCTCGTACCTTACAACGTGCTGAAGGTGGCTCAGAAGTGCTTTGGCAAAAGAATATCAATGAGACAATTGAGCCCTGACCTTAAAAGTGTAAAAAAGGTCTTCATGTTGATTGCCCCATCCACTTAAAATGCTTTTTTGATCAAAATTTTGATTTAAAATCGTCATATTTCATTCATGATTTAGCACTAAAATCACCCTGAAATTTCAGGGTGTTTTATGAAAATAATTGGTCATCGTGGTGCGCGTGGGGAAGCACCTGAAAACACCCTCGGTGGATTTCAATATATTCAAGATATTGGTATCCGCGCTGTAGAATTTGACGTTCGTCAACTCAAAGATAATGCGCTGATCGTGATGCATGATGATGACTTTATTCGTACTACAGGCCAAGCTAAACATTTATACGAATGTGATGAGCAAGATTTAGCGCAGTATAATCATGCCGTAACGTGGTCTGAATGGAATAAAGTCGAAGCTACACCGCTACTCGACCAAACCCTCAAAATTATTCATAATTTTAATCATATTGAAGTTGAGGTCAAAGCTGTTGAATCGATGAAGGCCGCAGAAAAGATTGTCGAAGCCTTAGATCAACAATTAATAGGCTTTGAAGATTCCGCCATTATCACCAGTTTCGATCCTAAAATTCATCAAGCCCTTCAACAGCAAAAATCAAGGTTTAAGCGTGGATTACTGGTTGAAACCGATATAAAGCATGCAGCCATTGATCAAGCTTTGAAATTTGAATGTTGTCAAATTGGTTGGATGAACGAACTTGCTACAAATGAGATCATTGCCTCCACACTTTCCGCAAATTTAAATATTAGTATTTGGACAGTCAATCATATAGATCGTGCTAAACAGCTTAAGGATTTAGGAGTTCAAGGCTTAATTACTGATTATCCCAAGTTAATGATGTCTCACCTATAATACTTTCAAATTCAAAAACTTATTTGATTATTTTTTCTAATTTATTTTTTGGAATTCTTCCAAAGTCGAATTTATACAATGATGTATTCTGTTACGGTTTAAACAATACAACTGTACAATAATGCTAGTGAACACATGTTCGCCCATGTTAGTATTAACGAGTCTAACCTCACAAATTTGTGAGTGGATTTAGTTTTAACCTATTAAAGGTTCTAGGAGTGCTGTTGGAGATGAATGCTCCCCTACCCAAAGCCCCAATCAACTGGATTGCAGTATTTGCATTGGTGTTTTTACCTATTGTCGCCGTTATTGCGATTCCACTTTATGCTTATCATCATGATTTCTCGCTTGCTGCGTGGATCAGTATGTTTGCGCTGTTGGGTCTGAGCAGTCTTGGCATTACCGCAGGTTATCACCGCTTATGGGCACATCGTGCTTATGAAGCGACTGTACCACTCAAAATCATTTTAATGATTATGGGAACCTTTGCTGTACAAAACAGCATTTTGTATTGGGCCTCAGGTCACCGTACCCATCATCGTCATGTTGATGATGTAGAAAAAGATCCCTACTCAATTAACAATGGCTTCTGGTACGCGCACATCGGTTGGATGCTACGCAACTATCCAGCAGCTGAAGCAAATTACAAAAACGCCCCTGATTTATTGGCTGACAAAATTGTCATGTTCCAAGATAAATATTACATCCCTCTCGTGATTGTCGTTCATGCCGCTATTCTTCTTCCTATTGGATGGGCAGTTGGTGATGTCTGGGGAGTATTATTGTTGGGTGGTTTAATGCGCTTAATTTTAAGCCATCATGTGACTTTCTTTATCAACTCGCTATGCCATATGTGGGGCAAACGTCCGTACACAGATGAAAATACTGCACGTGACAACTTTGTTCTTGCTATTGCGACTTGGGGTGAGGGTTATCATAACTACCATCATATCTTCCAATACGACTATCGCAATGGCGTAAAATGGTGGCAGTACGACCCAACTAAATGGTTGATCTGGACGTGTTCAAAACTAGGGCTCGCAAAAAACTTACGACGTATTCCAAGTTTTAATATTAAAAAAGCTGAGCTTGCAATGAAGTTTAAATATGCCCAACAAGATCTCGCTGTTTACGGCCATAACGTGAATGATGATATCGTGACAGTTAAAACAAAAATTGCTCAAGAATATGAAGCATTTACGCAAACTTTAAATGATTGGGCGAAGCTTAAAGAGCAAGAAATTAATGCCAAAAAAGCAGCTGTTGCTGAAAAAATTCACTTAATGGATAGCAAACTGAAAGTTGAATTCCAATTGGTTGAACAACGTTTATCTCATCATAGAGAGACATTGAACTTATTGGTTCGTAATTTAAAGAAATCACCAGTATCTGAATAACTCATTCAAGAGACTCTTCAGTTACTCCAAAGCTCCGTTGATCGGGGCTTTTTTTATTTTTTCGATACCATTTCCAATGTAGCAGTCACAGTTTTATGTATCGAATTTTGCTATAGTCAAAGTTGTTCATCACATTTTGAAAAATTATATGCAGTTCAATTCTCGCTATAACACACTACCCGCTCGACTGTATCATCATCAACAACCTCTTCCGCTAAAAGGGGCTAAACCTGGTCATTTTAATGAAGCACTTGCAGATGAGTTACTGTGGACTCAAGAAGATAAGATGAACTGGGTAGAAATCTGTAGCGGGCAAAAAACTTTTGCTGAGTTTGAACCTTTGGCGATGGTATACGCGGGTCACCAATTTGGACAATGGGCTGGACAGCTTGGTGACGGTCGCGGTTTACTCATTGCTCAAATCCTGGATCAAAATAACAACACGGTCGATCTACATCTTAAAGGTGCTGGCTCTACCCCCTATTCTCGGAGAGGCGATGGTCGTGCAGTGTTACGTTCCGTTATTCGTGAATATTTGGCTGGACACGCCCTCAATGCCCTAGGTGTTCAATCCAGTAATGCGATTGGTTTTGTATCATCAGATCAAGGTGTACAACGAGAAAAACTTGAACGTGGCGCGATGATGTTGCGTACGTGTGATACACATATTCGCTTAGGTCACTTTGAGTGGATTAATCAATTTCAGCCAGATCTACTGCAAGAATTTACACAAAAGTGCATTGAATGGCACTACCCTGAATGTTTGGAGACAGAACAACCTGTTCTTTCTTTTGCAACTCAAGTCATTCAACGTACTGCGATCATGATCGCCAAGTGGCAACTGATTGGTTTTGCGCACGGGGTCATGAATACTGACAACCTGAATATTACCGGCTCAACTTTAGATTTCGGACCTTATGGTTTTATGGAGCGTTTCCGTCCTAATTGGATCAACAATCATTCTGATTACCAAGGACGCTATACGTATCAGAACCAACCGAGTATCGGGCACTGGAATTTATGGACTTGGTTAAATAGTCTCATTCATCTTTGTCCAGAAAATTATGATCGAGAGCAATGGAAACAAGACTTGTCTTACTGTTTAGAGCACTATGAACCAACGTTCCTGGAACACTATAAACTTGGTTTAAGTCAAAAAATGGGATTACCAAGTTTTCATAAAGATAGCTTTGATTGTGGTATGGCTTTTCTACATATTTTACAAACAGAACAACTTGATTACACCCAAAGTTTTATTCGTTTACAGAATAAAGCGTATGAACAAATCAAAGATGATTGCCTTGATCGTATCGCATTTGAGCGGTTTCTTCACCAATATCTCTCAATACGGGAAAATCAAGACACTGACGATCTCGATCAAGCGATGTTAACAGCCAATCCACACTACGTTCTACGAAACCATATGGCACAGAAAGCAATTGAACTTGCTGAACGTGATGATTTCTCTGAAGTTGATCGCTTGTTCAAACTTCTTCAAACACCATACACCAAACAAGAACGTCTTGAACAACCAGAAGACTTAGGCCCTTTAGCTAGTGATGTCCCTGAAATTCAAGTCAGTTGTTCATCATAAGTTATTCACAAACCTCTCTCATTCTGTGGATAATTTAATCATTATCCACAATACCCATTCGTTTTTAATATGCATTTACATCAATTGGCAGCATCACAAGCTTTAAAACTTCATGAAGTCACTGTCAGTCAACCGTTTGGTGAGGGATGTGATGTTTATAAAATTATGGATAAAGTCTTTTTGCTCGCATTTCACTTACAAGGCAAAGCTGCGATTAATTTAAAAGTCGAACCAGATCATGGACATATGTTAAAAGATATTTATCCTTATATTCGATCTGGATGGCACATGAATAAACGACACTGGGTTTCAATCTATGATGAATCTGAATTGGATGAAGAGCTTATCAAAGATTTGATCTCCAATTCCTATAATCTTGTGGTATCGAAGCTTAAAAAAGCCGAACAAAAGCATATCGCTTTACTCAGAGTCATTTAAATAAAGTTAAAAATTGCTTTTCTATAACAATAATTACGCTAAATTAATAAATAGTAGTAATACGAAAAACTTATTCTATATTTGGGTTATATCATTACAACTCTATGAGTACGATATTCATTATGGATATAGAACAACTTTTTGGATTATCAACTCAGATGATCTTAGAGCTAAAACAATAAATTATTAATAGTGACATTATCGATTGTGGGCCGCGTTTGGACTTAGTTGAACAATGTATTTACATCTCATTTGAGCATGGGCTTGGAGTAAGTGGTTTATTATCTTCAAATCTACCAACACAAGCTATGATTTTACTTAGATCACAATTTGAAGCTGTAGTCAGAGCATATTGGTTATTATTTCTTGCAAGTAATCATCAAATATCAAAATTGCAATTTAGTTACACATTTGAAGAGCAATTTGAATCCGACACATGTCCAATGATTTCTGAAATGCTTGATAAGCTTAGTGCTGCAAACTTACCTGCTCAGCCAATAATTTAGGTGGCTATTCACCCTTTGTGATTTCAAAAAATATCATTTGAAGCAACTTAACTCCATAGTACATACTGTAAAACAGTCATTTACTAGAGATGTTATGGGATATAAAGATGAGATGCTGATCACCTTGATGCGCCAATCAAATAACTTAATAACCGTAGCTGCACAGATAATCTTAAAGCACACAGTTCCTGATAAACAAAAATATATTAGTGTTTTGATCGAAAAATATAGATATTGTTTTTATATGGTTGATGATGTTGATCCTATAGTAAAAGCTAGAGTCGAAGCTTACTTTAAATAAAAATACGATAGCCACCTTTAATAAGCTCATATCCTAACAAAGTTACATGAAAGTTGCATATGAAATGGCCAATTGTAGAGACCCTAACCAAAACCAACGCACCAAAAAAAAGCGAACTTCTAGATTCGCTTTTTTTTATCACAAAGAATCAATCTTCAGGATATTCGAAACGATATCCCACCCCATAAACAGCTTGAACCCATTCATGACGATTACCTGTTTCCGCGGCATCCGAGATTTTACGGCGCAAGTTTTTGATATGGCTATCAATCACACGATCTGCCACTTCAAAACTGTCTGGGTTGATATGATCCAATAATTGCGCACGAGAGTACACCTGACCTACGTGTTCTAAGAATAATTCAAGAAGTCGAAATTCTGTAGGTGTCAAATTTAAAGATTTGTTTTGATACCAAATTCGTTGTTGACCTTTGTCCATACGGAATAAATTATTTTCTTCAGGTTCTGCTTTACGATCTAAACGTCGCAACACTGCTTGAACACGAGCAACTAACTCTTTAGGGCTAAATGGTTTACAAACATAATCATCCGCCCCCATATTCAAACCAAGTACACGATCAATCTCTTCCGTTCGTGCTGTCACCATGATAATAGGCAAATCAGACTGCTCACGGACTTTACGGGTGATCGTGAGACCATCCATACGAGGTACCATCAAATCTAAAACCATTAGACTTGGTTTACGTTGTAAAAAGCTATCATAAGCCTCTTGACCATCGTGAAACATACTGACTTCAAAGCCAGCTGCTTCAAGATAATCTCGCACCAATTGAGCAAGTTCTACTTCATCTTCAACCAGCATCACATGTTTCATATGTCACCCTTCTTCAATTTAAAACGATTTCTTTGGAAATGTAAGGATGCAGCGCAATCCACCCAATGGTGAGTGGTCAAACTTCAAGGAGCCCTTCATGCCTTGTGCAATTTTGCACGATAATGCTAGACCTAATCCAGTTCCGCCAGTACTACGTGTTCTAGAATCATCCGCTCGATAGAAACGCTCACCTAAATGAGCCAATTGCTCATCAGTAAGACCTAATGGGCTATCGTCAACAATCACCGACCAAGTCTTATCGTTTTCGATCGTATGCACATGAATTCTTCCACCGGCTTCCGTATAGCGAATAGTATTACCGAGTAAGTTGACCATAATTTGTTTAAAACGATCTACATCTAATTGTAATTTCGTTCCATGCCCCTCTGCGCTAATCGTGAGATCGGCTTGTTCAAATTTAGGTTTGAAATTTTCAATCTCATTTAACACGACACTCCAAGGGTCAATTTCATTGAAATCAAAATTGAGTTGTTGTGCTTCAGCTTGTGCTAACGCAGCCAAATCTTGTGTTAATTTTTTCAGACTCGAAACTTGTGCCAACATTGAAGCAAAATGTTCAGGCGTTGGTTTACGTATTCCATCTTGCATTGCTTCAATTTGTGCTTGCAAAACAGCCAGCGGCGTTTTTAACTCATGCGAAGTGTCTGCAACCCACTGCTTTCTAGAATTTTCATGCTGATCTAGAATCACAGCTAACTGATTAATTTCAGTCGAAAGATCGCCAAGCTCATCGTTACGATTTACTTTCACCTGATGCTGAAAATTCCCTTTGGTTAATTCTCGTGTTGCATTTAATAAGCGTTGAATTGGCTTTCTAAAATAAGTTGCTAATAATAAGGCAGCAACCAAACTCGAAATAAATGTCAGAATATATATTAAAAATAAATAACGCTTTTGATTGCTAAAGAAATTAATACTTAAAGCATCATCTTGATCTAAAACAGGTCTTAGCCCGAGATACCCCACAATATTTCCATCAACTGTGATCGGTCGATACGACACCATATTCTCTGATGGTTCACCCAAGATAAACTGTTGTTTTGCATCATATAAGGAAAGTCTAGAACTTAAACCCAAGTGATCAGACATAGATATAAATAGTTTCTTGCCCTGCTGGTATTCAGAAGTTCTCAAACTAGAAAGCTTATTTTCATGTGATTTATCAGAACTGTTCGTGGTTCTTGTCTGATTCTGATTTGAACTTAATGGGAAACGCAATCCTTCAAATGGCTGAAATGCAGAAGGTAAATTTTCTTCTAAGACTTTCAGCTCTTCTGGACTAATAGTTTGCGTTCTTTGTGACTCAATTTCGCTAATTAATGTATGCTCTTTGAAATAACGCTGTTGCAATGCAATATCATATTGGCGACGTAACCACCAACGTGATAGTCGATCATAATCATCGGGTGCAGCTTCACCTTCAATTTGTAAAATCTGAGCTTGAACGGCATTTCCCCAATCCTGATAAACAGAGAATACGCCCGCTAAATTATCGATTAGATGATCAAGCTTTTGCATTTCTACATCAGCTACATATTTGGTGAAGTTTTTTTGCATCGTCCAATGCAGCACACTTAAGCTAACCGTCGTAATGAGCAATGTCGTTAACAGTACTGTAAAAAATAAGCGTAGTGCGATTGGTACGCGACGTATATTCAAATTTAACTCACATTATTTCTTCGTTTTTCAGTATTGTATCTAACACTGATTCAAAAAACTCTCCATTGTTTCTTCATCTTTATTATTTAATCTTTACCTATACCGAATCCAAACAACTTTGGGGATAAACATAATGAAAGCGATGAACAAAATTGTATTGGTGACCACTGGTTTAATCAGTATGGGCGCACTTACTGCATGTCAAACAACAACTCAAGCACCTCAAGAAGTTAAAAAGGGTCACTTTGATAAAAAACATCATCATAAAGAACGTTTAACACCTGAACAACGCGAGCAATTCAAACAAGCGCGTGCTGACCGTAAAGCGATGATGCAGCAAATTCGTCAAGCATGCGACGGCAAAGCTGTAGGTCAAACTGTTCAAATCAAAACTGATAAACAAAATATTGATGGTACTTGTCATATCCGTTTCATAGCGGATCGTGCTGATATGAAAAAAATGCATGAGCAAGCACGTGCCCAATTTAAAGCTGAAAAGCCAGCTTCGGTCCAAGCTAACCGTTCACAAAAAGGTGAACCGCTCACAGATGCCAAACGTGCTGAGCTTGTTCAAAAATTTGATCAACGTTTGATGCAACAGCAAGTTAGTCAAAATGCAAAACTTCAAGCATGCAATGGACAAACTGACGGTAAAAAAGTTCAAATCAAAGTGGGTAAACAGACTATCAACGGTGTATGTAAAGTTTATTTCAAACCAAATCAACCACTCGTTAAACCAGACTTAAAAAAATCCGCATAATTCAATTCAACTCACTACTAAGTGATTGAATATTAAAAAGGCGCATGTTGCGCCTTTTTTTATGTCATAACTTATTACGTTTTTGACTATTCTGTTCACATATAATTCACGAAAAAACTTTATACTCTAAACACTTAGCCAAAATTAATATTTTTTCTTTGACTTTACAGTCACACAGAATATGGCTATAAAACTTGTACCAAGCAATAACTTATTGCACGATGTAATAGAACAAAATAGGTGTCGTAGATGACACGACATTTTTTATTAGGATTATAAATCTGGTTTAACCAGTATTGAGGAACCCGATATGCCACAATACAAAGCGCCCTTACGTGATATGCAATTCGTTTTGCATGAATTATTAAATGCTGAAGAACACTTTTCAAAACTCCCTGCATTCCAAGAAAACGTAAGCCGTGAGTTGGTTGATCAATATTTAGAAGCTGCTGCAGATTTCTGTGAAAACGAATTATCTCCACTCAACCAAGTAGGTGACCGCGAAGGTTGTACTTGGAATGATGGTGTAGTTACTACTCCAACAGGCTTCAAAGAAGCATATAAAAAATATGTAGAATTAGGATTCCCATCTTTAGCTGCTGAAGAACAATATGGTGGTCAAGGTTTACCAAACTCTTTAGGCATTATCATTTCTGAAATGATCGGCTCTTCGAACTGGGCATGGGGTATGTACCCAGGTCTATCTCATGGTGCAGTTCGTACAATTGAGCACCATGGTACGGAAGAGCAAAAAAATACTTACTTACCAAAACTGATTTCAGGTGAGTGGACAGGTACCATGTGTTTAACAGAATCTCATGCGGGTTCTGACCTTGGTATTATCCGCACAAAAGCTGAACCTAATGCAGATGGTAGTTTTGCGATTTCAGGTGAGAAAATCTTTATTTCCGCTGGTGAGCATGACATGGCGGACAACATTGTTCACATCGTTCTTGCGCGTTTACCAGGTGCTCCTAAGGGAACAAAAGGGATCTCATTATTCATCGTACCTAAGTTTAACTTAACTGCTGATGGTGAAGTTGGCGAGCGCAACGCTGTTCGTTGTGGTTCGATTGAACATAAAATGGGTATCCATGGTAACGCAACATGTGTGATCAATTTTGATCGTGCAACAGGTTACTTGATTGGCCCTGAAAACCGCGGTCTGAATGCAATGTTCACCTTCATGAACACTGCACGTATTGGTACAGCTGTACAAGGTTTGTCTGCTGCTGAATCATCTTTCCAAGGTGCTTTGGCATATGCGAAAGATCGTTTAGCAATGCGTTCACTTTCTGGTCCTAAAGCACCTGAAAAAGAAGCAGATCCAATTATTGTGCATCCAGCAGTTCGCAACTTAATCTTAACGCAAAAAGCATTTGCTGAAGGTGGTCGAGCTCTAGTGTACTACCTTGCTCACTATGCTGATATCGTTGAGAAAGGCGCGACTGAAGAAGAACGTAAATTTGCAGATAACATTCTGTCATTATTAACGCCAATTGCTAAAGCATTCTTAACTGAAGTTGGTTATGAAGCTGCAAACAAAGGCGTACAAGTATTTGGTGGTCACGGCTTCATTTCAGAGCATGGTATGGAGCAAATTGTTCGTGATACACGTATTGCTTGCTTATATGAAGGTACCACTGAAATTCAGGCACTTGATTTGTTAGGTCGTAAAGTACTGCAAACTCAAGGTGCGATGTTGAAAGATTTCACCAAAATCATTCACAAATTCGCTGAAGCAAACAAAGATAATGCAGACTTGAAAGAGTTTGTTGAACCTTTGGCTGCACTCAACAAAGAATGGGGCGATTTAACTATGCAGATCGGTATGCGCGCGATGCAAAACCCTGATGAAGTCGGTGCTGCTGCAGTAGATTACCTATACTTCTCTGGTTATGTAACGCTAGCATTCTTATGGGCTCGCATGGCTCAAGTTGCTCAACAACAACTTGCAGCAGGTTCAACTGAAGTTGACTTCTACAATGCGAAAATCACAACAGCTCGCTTCTACTTCAAGAAGATCCTTCCACGCGTTCGCTCACATGTTGACGTAATTGCAGGTGGATTAGAACCATTAATGACTTTAGATGCTGAACATTTTGCATTCTAATGATCCATATTAAATATGTGTAAAAGAAAAAGGACAGTCATAGATTTGGCCGTCCTTTTTCTTTATAAATAAATTCGAGATATTAACCTTTAGTCGTCTAACAAGTCCTAATATGCTTCGATAGACTGCTAAGAACTAAAGATATTTAAACAAAAAAAAGGTGAACGAAAATGCCAATCTATAATGCGCCTCTTACAGATATGAAGTTCATTTTGAATGATGTATTTCAAGCTGAACAATTTTGGCAATCAAATGAGAATTTAGCTCATATTGATGCTGCGACAGCTGAAGCTATTTTAGAAGAGATGGCTAAATTCGCTCAAAACGTAACCCTTCCCCTAAATCGCACAGGTGATGAAGAAGGCGCAACTTATAATAATGGATCTGTTACCACACCAGCGGGCTTTAAAGAAGCGTTCCAACAATATGCAGAAGGTGGTTGGATTGGCTTAGGTGCTGACGAAGAATGGGGCGGTCAAGGCATGCCAAAAATGCTGACTGTGCTTGCAGATGAAATGCTTTTTGCAACCAACCCATCATTTATGCTTTACCCACTTCTTTCTGTGGGTGCGGGTATGGCATTAAATAGCTATGCTTCTCAAGAACAAAAAGAAACCTATCTTCCTAAAATCTATTCAGGTGAATGGTCAGGTACGATGTGTCTCACAGAGCCTCACGCAGGTACTGATTTAGGCATTATTAAAACTAAGGCTGAACGTAATGAAGATGGTACTTACAACATCACGGGTACGAAAATCTTTATTACTGGTGGTGACCATGACTTAGCTGAAAATATTATTCACCTTGTATTAGCAAAAACGCCTGATGCTCCTGCTGGTTCACGCGGTATTTCTCTGTTCATTGTACCTAAATTCTTAGTGAATGAAGATGGTACCTTGGGTGATCGTAACCCTGTAGGCCCTGGTTCTATTGAACACAAAATGGGGATCAAAGCCTCTGCAACATGTGTGATGAACTTTGACGGTGCAAAAGGCTATTTAGTCGGTAAAGAAAACGAAGGTCTTGCTGCAATGTTCGTGATGATGAACTATGAACGTTTGTCCATGGGTATCCAAGGTTTAGGCGCTTCAGAATTTGCTTATCAAAATGCTGCTCAATATGCCACTGATCGTTTACAAGGTCGTAGTGCAACAGGTGTGAAATCTCCGAATAAACCTGCTGATAGTATTCTTGTACACGGTGATGTACGTCGTATGCTCTTAAATGCTCGTGCGAACAATGAAGCTTCACGTGCATTTGCAGTATACGTAGGTCAACAACTGGATATTACAAAGTTCTCGACGGATCCAGAAGCAGTTGCAAAAGCAAATAATCGTGTTGCTTTGCTCACACCAATCGCAAAAGCATATTTAACAGACACTGCTTTCAATGCGACTCTAGATGCCCAAATGGTCTTTGGTGGTCACGGCTATATTCGTGAATGGGGTATGGAACAATGTATCCGTGATCTTCGTATCTCACAAATTTACGAAGGCACGAACGGCGTTCAATCACAAGATTTGATTGGTCGTAAAACGATTAAATGTAATGGTCAATTCATCGCAGAATATATCGAAGAAATTCGTGACTTTGCAAATGCATTAGATGCGGACTTAAATTACATCAAAGATGCCACTCTTGATGCTGCAACTGAACTTGAATTGATTACTCAAGTTGTTCTTGAACGTGCTGCGGAAAATCCTGATTATGCGAATGCTGCTGCGGTGGATTATTTACATGCGGTAGGCTTACTCAGCTTTACCTATATGTTTGCTAAAATTGCTAAAGCTGCGAGTGAAAAATCAGGTGAGTTCTATGAGAACAAATTATCTTTGGTGAACTACTACATCCAACGTGTTTTACCTGAATTAAATACACGTTTAGCTCGCATCAAAGCTAGCTCTGAAATCGTGATGGGATTTAGCGAAGATTACTTCACAAATCAATCATAAGTTTTATCTTAAAAAAGCCTGATTTTTCAGGCTTTTTTTATCTGAAATTTGCTTATTTTCAAAGCAACTCATAATAGTCTTCCCTGCTTAGGCATAAGATGAGCATGAATTTTGCATCACTCCAATGAAACCATCAGGTTTTTTCAAAGGAGGAGATGTCATGAGTAAAAAAGATATTAGCGTAGAAAAAATCGAATCCTTATTAGATCGTTTTGGAAATCTAGCAGTTGAGAGCTTCCACTATATTGCGCTCTTTATTATTGGCTGCATGGTAATTTGGTCTGCAGGACATACCGTGATAGATATTCTTACGGTAAAACAATATGCAACGATTGATGACATTCTGTTGTTATTTATCTATTTAGAACTAGGTGCGATGGTAGGTATTTATTTTAAGACCAATCATATGCCCGTCAGATTTCTGATCTATATCGCCATCACTGCCCTGACACGTCTGTTAATTTCTGATATTCAACATGACCATAAAGCTGATATTGATTTAGTCATTATTACAGGATCAATTTTAATCCTAGCATTCGCTATATTGGTCGTGCGTTTTGCTTCTTGGAATTTTCCATCAGTGATCCGAGATAAACACCAAGATAAACCTTTACCACTTGGAAAAACACCACGCCCTGAAGATGATGAGTTGGCTTAGATAAAGATGGCTTAGACAAATTGGATTAAGCATCTAACGATCATTTGGCATCTGGATATATCGACCATTTTGGTATATCCAATGCATTCCAACTTGTGGTGCAGGAAGACCATAACGACGCCAATCTGAAATCAGCATATACTGACTCATTTCAATAGTACCACCCTGCCCATTTACGAAACTTGACTGCTTGCTAGAATATGTCGTCGTGGTCGGTAAAGACTGTTGATAGATCACTGTAATCCCATTCTGCTGCGGATACGCTGGATAAGGAGGATATGGTCGCTGTAATTGAGGTCTATTCTGAGCAAAACGTGGTTGTTGCAATGGGACTGGCTTACTTAGACGATCTGCATTACCAGTATATATTGGAGTCTGTGTTGGTTTTACAGGTCGAACCTTTGAACCTTGGTAATTAGCCCAACTATCTGCAAAAGTATGACTCGTTATTAAAAGAATCACTGAACCGAATAGAGTCTTAACCAATAATGTATTGTTCATCTCTATTACCTCATTCCAAATGTAAGATTACTTTTGTTTTCAACACTCATTCTAAAACTTAAATATAGATCAATCATGTAGAAATCTTGAACATTATTTAAAATTTTAAATTTAATACTTTAGACCTTTTATTTATCTGCATGAGTCTGTTTGTAAATCTGCTAGACTAACCATTTTTAACTTTGCGAGATTATCCACCGTGCCTGAAATGAGTTTTGATCGCCTGCACCAATTTTTTTGTAAAGTTCCGAGTGTCCAAGAAAACTATATCGATTCTTATGGCACTGATGGTGAACATGCATGGTGGTTTAAATTTCAAATCAATATCGACCATGCCTTAGCTTGGCAAACGGTTCAAGAACTTGGTCATGTATTAAATTACATTTCTAAAAATGAACGCCTACCCACTCAGTTTTTACCAGTGTCTCCTCCACCCTATATGAATGGTGAGGCGAAACAATTCTTATCTTGGGTGATTCAGTGTAATCATCCTGATTTTACGCCAGATGTGGTTTGTGATTGGTTAGAAGCACGTTTACCTCAACCTGTTGAGGATGAGTCTAAGTGGAAAATTAAAACCGACATTAAAGAGCTCGATCAGATTGATGATAAGGAACTCGATAAATTAGTTCCACCGAATCCATAAATGAAAAAATCCCTCTTTAGAGGGATTTTTTTTAGAAGGTTGAGAGACCACTCCATTCCATGAATCGATAAATGGCATATTTCATTTTTGAATCTTCTGCATATTCTGAGTAATCAACACTCATTTGCTTACCCTCTAAATTCATCCAAGCAGTATCAAAATACTGTACTGCATCTTTAAAAACTTGCTGATTTGAAGAGCCAATAACACGTAAATCAGTTTCTAAATTATAATTTTTCAAATTACGAGCAGTAAAATTAGCCGACCCCAAAATCAGTTCAACCTGATCTGAACTACGCTTAATAATCATTTTTGAATGGCACTGCTCACCTTGTGTATTACACCAGCGTACGTCTATTCCAGCTTTATAGAGCTCTGTCGCGACAGGACGATTTGGAATACCATTTTTAGTACGTCCAAATGCATCTTTGTTCGGGTCTAGTAATACACGAACTTCAACACCGCGTTGGTGAGCTTCAATTAAGGCTTCAATAATTTTTCGCTCTGATAAATAGAACATTGCCAAATCTATTTTTGCATCAGCACCTTGAGCAGATTCAATCAGTTTCAGCAGTTCATCATATATTGCCTTTTCTGTCAGTACTTGAACTTGCGGCAACTGTTTATCTTCTGGTACATCTCCCACAATAACCATTGGAATATTTGCTTTAGAAAATAAAGCCACTGATTGTTCAGTTTTTAAAATATCGACAGCTGTATGCCCTTCGACCACAAGTGCTACATTAGAATGGCGTGAGCTTCCATCATGCGGATTCATCGAAGTCACTAGTGTTTTCCATCCCTCGGATGTATCCACTATGATGGTTTTACGATGGTTCGCTTTAAAATTAAAAAGATTTAAATAACTTCGAATGGTAATTTTTTCTTCCCCGAAAGGATTACTTAACCAACCTTTCTCAGCATTATTTCCTAAACTCTGACAACAAAAATACCAAATGCCCGACCACAGTGGATTCGATGCGCGTAATGGTGATAAATCTGTTTCTATGACATCAATTCCTGCTTGTCTGAGTTGTCGATAGTGCTCTGGGATTATTCCACCATAAACTGAATTTATAGGATCAGTGATTAATTTAATTTCAATATTCGGTGTTAGACGCTTTTTTTTAATAAGTGCTTGAGTCAGTTCTTGTGTTAATGCGCGATGTTGATTTTGAGACTGACCAGTTTCAGGATTGAACAGAAACATATCTAACACAATTGTGGTTTGCGCTTGCTCAATAAGATTGAGAATTTCATCAAAAATCTGATGCTGCTGTCGCTGACCCGCCGTATCTATATAAGTTTGGTCTGCTAGGAATTTCACATTTGCATGCCGTAATTTACCGGAGTAATTAAGCCCTTCTGGTAATGGTTTATAAATATGATAAAGCGCTGAAGCTAAATAGCCAATGGTCAGCATACCAAGAATCAGACCAACATAACGTCGGTTTGACCAATTTAATTTTTGGTGAATTCGTTTAAATAGACGCATAACAAAAAACCTAGTCCGATACTTTCAGACTAGGTTTTAATTTACCTTTTTTCAAGCATTAAACTGTTTTTAACACGTTGGAGAAAATTAGAATCCGTATTCAACACCAACGGTGAAATTACGTCCAATTTGTGGAATATTCGATAAAAATGAATTGTGCGAATAAACCTGATCATCCAACAAGTTATTTGCTTTTAAATAAACCCGATAATCGTTGCGATTGTTTAACTGCCCAGCATAAGACACACCAACATTGACCATGTTATAACCTTGGGTTTCTTTTTCAAAGTCAGCAAATTTATCTTGCTTGAATACATGATAATACTCAGCTAAACCAGACCAACCATCAGCAAAATTGGTTTCCACCTTTGTACCAAGTCGTCCAGCAGGAACACGTGGAGCATTTTCCCCCTCTATCTTGCCTCTTACATAATCACCAAACACACTCACCTTGTAAGTATCATTAATTTGATAGCCTAGCTGAGCCTCAGTTCCATAAAAACGTGCCTTATCCTGCGTATATTTAAGTCCACGTAAATTGCCTTGTTGAGCTACAGTTGCACCATAAATATAGTCATCAAACCAATTGTGATAAACATGAACATGATAATCGAGCTGATCACCTTCATAATGGAGACCTAACTCTAGATTATTTGATGTTTCCTTATCAATATCTGGATTACCTAGCTCATATGTGTTTGTTGCAAAATGAAGACCATCTGCATATAACTCTTGAGCTAGCGGTAAACGTTGTTGATGAGACCCCACTAGAGACAACTTATAATTTGGCGCGAACTCCCAATTAGCTGCAGCTGATCCTGAAACAGCAGTCCCTGAGTAGTTCTTTTGATTGGAATCGACATCGATTTTTTGATGGTCTACACGAGCGCCCAATTCGACATGCACAGGACCAAGCTGTTTATGTTCTAGTGCAAATAAACTGTACTTATTGGTTTTTGTATCCGCCATCAGAACATCATGACTATGACCATGATGTTCATGATCGTGATCACTATGATCATGGTCACCATGATCAACTTCATCATGGTCATGTCCCTCAGGCGCATTAAGTTTTATTTTTTGCTGAGATGCTTGTACACCTACAACACCCTCCCAACCTAACAACGGTATATGAACCAACTCTAAACGACCATCATAACCCTTACTTTTAAAGTTACTAATAACTTCATTTTCTTCTAGTTCATCATGCTCGTAATCTGTAAAACTTAAATGAGCTCGCAGCTTTTCAAATCCTTTTAATGGATCATTTAATTCAGTTCGCAAATCATAGCGTTCAGACTTTAAGTCAACCCATGGACCTGCAGCATTTTCGTGTTCATGGTCGTGCGCTGAATTAGGTGGTGGACAATGGAAATGATCTCCATGCAATTCACATCCATGATATTCATGACTATGACCTGGTAATCCATATTTATCTTGTCGATTACTATATGACAGCCCCACAAAACCTCGATCATGGATCCATGAGCCACCGACATTAACTGTTTGACCTTCTGAGAAGGTATTTTCTACACGTTTAGCACTTTCACGATGAGGCTCTGTCTCACCCTCATGATGATGTTCAGTGAAGTAACCTTTGAAAGGGATATAATCATTGGCTTTATGCTTCGTGCCTTCAACACGAAGTGCAAAATTTTCACCTATAGCTGCTGTTACACCTGCACTTGCAAGTTTTTCATCACTCCCAGAGTTATAGCGGACGCCCACTTGCCCCTCTAGACCATTAGCTGGCATTTGTGTCGGTATTTTTTGATCAGTCACATTGACTAAACCACCCACAGTTCCAGCTGCGTACAGTAATGTTGAAGGTCCTCGGATAACTTCCACTTGCTTCGCCAAAATAGGATCAACCGTTACGGCATGGTCAGGAGAAAGTGTTGATACATCTGCAGTTTCAGAAGCATGCTGTAAAACTTTTACACGCGGTCCATCTTGGCCACGAATCACAGGACGACTTGCACCTGTTCCATACTGATTAGAATAAACACCCAACTCATCGGCTAACGCATCACCTATGGTTGTTGGTCTTTCGGATAATTTTTTTTGATCAATCACATGATCTGCTACAGCGAAGTCAGCAGCTGTTTGAACCAATGGATGTGCGGTAGAAGAAATTGTATCTAATTGAACATTTTTTTGTTTTTGATCAGCATGTGCTGCGGATGCTATCACTGCCAAGACGGAGGCAGTAATGATATTTTTATGAAAGTTCATACGACAAGCTCAAAATTCGAGAATTTACAATTGTTGTTATAATATAACATTTCAACCAAACTTCAATCATATTTCATTCATTTACCCCAAATTAATTAGCTTCATATAATTAAACCAATGGGTTACATATCAATGTTAATCTATAAAATTCGGATAGCATTTTTTTGATATATTTCAGCAATGCCCTTTACAATTTCACATGCTGTACTCGCACCAATTTTGCATAAAGCATCGAAAGGAACACTTCCTATTTCTGCTCTAGCAATTGGTTGCATGGTCCCTGACTTATTTCGTCTTTTTACAGACGAACATATCCAAATCTCACATCAATGGAGCGCATTGCTATATCCCAATTTATTGGTGGGAATGGCATTCTGTCTATTGTGGTATGCACTATTACGACCTACTTTTTTTAGATGGGTTGGTATTTACAATCCCTTAAAACTCTCGAACTTTAGATCTGTCTTTCAATTCTTGGTGCTGATCAATATTTCATTAATCTTGGGTATCAGCAGTCATATCCTTTGGGATGGTTTAACTCATGTTGATTACAGAACCTTTGCTTTTCATGACCTATTAGCTAAACAAATCAATCTTTTCGGACAACACTACCCCCTCCATCGAATTTTACAGGTCGGTACCTCTATTATTGTTTTGCCCTTTATTTTATGGTTTGCAAAACAGTATTTTTGTACTTACCGTCAATCATTCAGAGTAACCCGTTCTATCACTATTTTTGCTGTGGTATCCGTGCTAATTTCAATATTAGGTGGATTATTTGGATTTATTCATTTCCACTCTAATTACAATACAGCCATTTTAAATGACCTATATGGTTACATTGGCTTCTCAATTAATTATTTCTTTAGAGGCTTTCTATTGACGTTTGCGATTTGTGCGCTTGTTTTTCAAATCCTAGATCAATTGGAATTATTCGAAGGATCGTCTTAATTTTAAATTTGCATTAAATAATAGGGCTTTCATAATCTTCTCCTTGTGACTGTAGTCTCAAAGAGGCATAATTCACCCTTTGTATAAAGGCGTTACGCTGTTTACGTATACGCTTTCATTAACCCATATAGTTGGATTTTTAACGCTATGATGCGAACTCATTACTGCGGTTCATTAACCGAAGCTCAAATTGATCAAACCGTTACACTTTGCGGATGGGTACACCGTCGCCGTGACCACGGTGGTGTAATTTTCCTTGATATGCGTGACCGTGATGGTCTAGTTCAAGTGGTTATTGATCCTGATACACCAGAAGCTTTCGAAACAGCTGATAAAGCTCGTTCTGAATTTGTATTAAAAATAACTGGTCGCGTTCGCCGTCGTTATGCTGGTACTGAAAATGCCAACATGGTGAGTGGTCAAATCGAAGTATTAGGTAAAGAAATTGAAGTTCTAGCAGCGTCTGAAACTCCACCATTCCCATTAAATGATGATAATACTAATATTTCAGAAGAAATTCGTTTGAAATATCGTTTCTTGGACATTCGTCGTCCAGAAATGTTAGAGCGTTTACGTTTCCGTTCTAAATTAACAAACCTTATTCGTAACTATTTCGAAGAAAACGGATTCTTAGACGTTGAAACACCTATTTTGACACGTGCGACTCCTGAGGGTGCGCGTGACTATTTAGTACCAAGCCGTGTATCAAATGGTAGTTTCTACGCTCTTCCTCAATCACCACAGTTATTTAAACAATTGTTAATGGTGGGTGGTATTGATCGTTATTACCAAATTGCTAAATGTTTCCGTGACGAAGACTTACGTGCTGACCGTCAGCCTGAATTCACACAAATCGACGTTGAAACATCGTTCATGAGCGACGATGACATCATGGATTTAATGGAACGTTTAACAGTTAAGATGTTTAAAGAACTTCTTAATGTTCAATTTGATAAGTTCCCACGTATGACCTATGCAGATGCAATGCGCGACTATGCGTCTGACAAGCCTGACTTACGTATTCCACTTAAACTCGTTGACGTTGCAGATTTAATGCAAGACGTAGAGTTCAAAGTATTCGCAGGTCCTGCTAAAGACCCTAAAGGTCGTATTGTTGCGCTTCGCGTACCGGGTGCAGGCTCTCTTCCACGTAGCCAAATCGACGAGTACACTAAGTTTGTAGGTATCTACGGTGCAAAAGGTTTGGCGTATATCAAAGTTAACGAACTTGAAAAAGGTATCGAAGGCTTACAATCTCCTATCGTGAAATTCATCGAGCCAATCGTGCTTGATCTATTAAAACGTGTGGGTGCTGAAAATGGCGATATCGTATTCTTCGGTGCAGATAAAGCGAAAGTTGTAAACGATGCAATGGGTGCTTTACGTATCAAAGTCGGTCATGACATGAAGATGGCAACTTGCGAGTGGGCACCACTTTGGGTTGTTGATTTCCCAATGTTTGAAGAAACTGATGATGGTAAATGGACCTCTGTTCACCACCCATTCACATTGCCAAAATCTAGCGTTGAAGAAGTGAAGAATAACCCAGGTGCTGCATTGTCTGTTGCTTACGATATGGTACTTAACGGTACTGAAATCGGTGGTGGTTCGCTTCGTATTCATAACTTAGAAATGCAAAAAGCAATTTTTGAAGCATTAGGTATTGGTGAAGAAGAGGCAGAAGAGAAATTCAGCTTCTTATTGAACGCTTTACGTTATGGTGCACCTCCACACGGTGGTTTAGCATTCGGTTTAGATCGTCTTGTGATGTTAATGACAGGTGGTTCTTCTATTCGTGATGTGATTGCATTCCCGAAAACGAAAACTGCGGAATGTCCTTTAACACAAGCTCCTGCACCAGTTGAATCAACTCAACTTCGTGATCTTGGTATTCGCTTACGTGAAAAACCAAAAGCTGAATCACAAGAATAACGTTTGTTGATCTAAATAAAAACCCTGCAACTGCAGGGTTTTTATTTCATTGAGATAAACGCTCAAAAATGGCATAATCTCAGAAAATATTTAAGAGTTCATTCATATGGCTATGCGTCCTGATGTTCGTCGTCATACAATCATTATTATTGTATTTTGCATCGTGCAATGGGCATTTATGCGTTATATCTTGAATGAACAATTATTTAACCTCACCACTTATCAGCGTATCGTGTTCTTTAGTACGAGTAGTTTTATTGCAGCTTTTGGTTCAATCGCCGCACTTATTTATATGGTGATTAAAGGAAATGCGGATAATAAATAATAGAACACTGTAAATACCCTATTATATTTATTTATGTTTTCTAAGACCTAGCCAATTTTTGTATAGGTAAAAAAATTTAGGGGTTTTCAACATCCACCTTACTTTCCAATGCAACTCATTTGAATTATTTTTAATATAATTCAAATCTTTAGACTTAATTGAGTTGATAAAACGACAATACTTTTTAAAATTCATTTTTATATAATTATTAAATAATCCTAATATTAAATGAATATACACTTGTTTAAAATGACACTTATCACGATTGTCTCTAAACAAATCCACCCCATAAAATAAACTCTCTAAGTGTTTTTCATTAACACTACAATTACTTATACTAGATGGTCTATACCTATAAAAAATTAGTGTTTTATTTAATTCATAAATTTTTATATTTTCATTATATAAAAACGGCACAGCAAGCATATCTTCAAAATAATAACCTTTAGGAAATCTAATGTTTTTTAATAAGTCTTTTTTATAAACCCTCAACCATGCATACCACTTGTTTTTTTTAAAAATTCTCTTTAAGTACTCTTCATTTACATTATTAACTAACTGTATTTGATCAGCTAATACAAGTGGTTTTTGAGTTAAAAATTTGTTTTCCTCGATCGCATTAAAATGTATAAGATCAACATTCTTGTTATGATCAATCACATTAATTATTTCTTCTATATAATCATTTAGGACATAATCATCAGAATCAATAAAAGATACATAATCTCCTTCAGCTAAATCAACACCATTATTACGTGCCATACTTAGCCCTTGATTATCCTGATCAATAATCCTAATATTTTTTTTAAAGGATTGTTTATTTAAAAAATTCTTTAAAATATCAATAGATCTATCTTTTGAACCATCATTAATAAAAATACATTCCACCTCCTTAGTTAATTGACTATAAAGTGATGATATACAGTCTTCAATATAGTCTTCTACACCATAAACAGGAATAATGACAGATAACTTGATTTTTTCTTCAACTTTGTACACTACAATCACCAAGGCTTAAATATTCATCAACAGCCGTTTGAACTTTAAATTTTCGAGATAAACTAGGATTATAGATTTTATCGCATGATGAAATTTCAGACATCTTACTAGCTAACTTATCAATATTACCAACTGGAACTAAAAAATTTTTATCTAAAATTTCACTAGGACCAGATGGACAATCCGTACTTAAAACCGGCGTATTTAAAGCTAATGCTTCTAAAATTGCAATACTAAATCCCTCAAAGTCTGAGGATACGACCATCGCTTGTGCACGTTGAATAAACGGATACGGATTATTTTGAAAGCCGATAAAGTGAACTTTATCCGATACCCCTAGTTCTTGACATAAACGCTGATTGTCAGCCATCAGCTCGCCTGTACCCACCAAGACCAAAGGCAGATCCAGCTGTGCTTGTGCATACGCACGAATCAACACATCATGACGTTTTTGCTGCTTAAATTTACCAACATTGACCAAATAAGGCTGAGGTAGATCAGGAATAAATTCTGATGCAGCGTGTCGAACAGCATCGACATCAATTGGATTGTAGATTGTCTGAACCCTGCTATCAGCACCAAAAATATCTTTAAAATCAGCTTCCACCCCTTTGCTAACCGCTACACAAGGCTTGGCTAAATACACTTTGGCCAACTGCTTTTTAAAGGCCTTAGTCAGACGTTGTCCATACTCCAAACTAGTGGTGTTATGAATTACCAAATGTACATTAGGCAACTGACTACGACTTAAAATAAAATCGACTGGATATAAGTTGGACAGTACCAAATTTGGCTCACCAATCTGTTGACGCACAAAGCGATCAAAGGCTTTGGCAGCGATACTTTGGCGCATAAATTTAGGTATGCCACGAAATTTTTGATAATTAAAGAAGTGTGTCTCTACTCCATCAGGAATAGGTAAATCTATAATATCTTTGAAATAAACAATATGTGCTTCATGTCCTGCATTATTTATACCTTTGGCTAAAGTTAATGCGAAACGTTCAGCACCGTTACCTTGTAAAGTAAAAATAGCAAGTACAACCTTTTTTTTCTTCATAATTCGATATTCAATATTGTTAAAAATGTGCCTTATCAAGACGAATAAATCGCTTTTGCGCTTTAAATATGACTTGCATATAGCGACATCCCATAGCCAACTGACCGATGATCCGTCTCTTTCTAAATACTCTTTTTTCCATAGCAGAAGAATAAATTGGCTTGTGATGTTCTGAACGTCCGATCACTGATTCAAACTGCTCAGCAGGTACAAGACCATAAGCTACCATTTGATCTTCTTGAATAATTGCGGCAGGCTCAGCTTGTAAACTCTTCAATCCATAATGGCTAAAAATAAAACCATCAGCAATTGCAGGTGAGGTTTCTGCTAAACGTTGTAATAACTTCTTTGCGCCCGATGGATAGAGTAAATATCCTGCTGCACCTGTTCGGTCTTGATATAGAGTATATAGCGCAGTTTGTCCAGCGACTAATTGATATTCTGGTTTTTTAGAAATAATTTTTTTACGACTACGTACTTCAAAATTAATTAAATCTATATCTTTAAAATTATAATTTTGTATTTCTTCAAGTAACTGAGGAATATGACATGATAAGACTGCATCATCCTCTAATATCAATGCTGGTTCATTAGTTTTAATAACAGTTTCCCAAGCTTTCTGATGACTCAAAAAACATGCTACCTCCACCTTACGCAAAGGTCTTTGCCAACCAAACCCTAATAATTGATATTGTGAATCATCGATATCATCAACTGATACAGCAGCTAAACGCTGAAAAGATAAACCCAAATCATCAAACTGTTGAGTCTGAAAAGCCAAACGCTCTTTTGAACGCTCAAGATTTATAATCAAGATCTGCATGGATTACCACCAACGTGTTTTTTCACGCGTATGTCTTTTTTTAAAACGCACATAGACAGTATCATTAACGTCTTGATTAATCCGCTCAAAAATTTCAATAACCAATTGACCTAATGGATGATCAGTACATATCTGGTCTAAACGCCAACGCATATTTCTCAATGTATCATCAGTACCCACTGCAAAAGCAGATGTACCATCAAATAGAGCATAACGTTGTGACTGTAAATGATTTAGACACTCTAGATTTTCTTCCATCTGATGATCACATAAATAGCGTTCCGTTTCCTGAAGCTTTAAAGTATTAATAAGAACCACAGCATTCATCAAAATTGCTTTCAGAAGAGAATCTTCATCATGATCAATGAAAGTATCACACGCTGAAATTAACCATCGTATATTTAAGGATTTCAGTAAAAAATCTCGCTCTTTAAGCCATAAAGATTTAAATTTTAGATAGTTATCTGTCGTATCAACATCTCGGCGCATCAATACAATTAGACTAGCATGATAATGATTCAACGCAGGTTGACCTACGAACTCATCTTTGAGCTGCTCTATATGCTGCTTCAAATCTTTCGCTGATCCATGGGTATAGCGTGTTTCATCACCTTCAATCAAGTTTTCTTTCAACGCATTAATATCTATACCTTCAAATTGCGCATAGACCTCATCTGCACCAAAACGACGTTGATGCCGACTAAAGGAGAACCATTGTTCGAATTTACTTTTTTTTCTAACAGGCATTATAAACCACCATTAAAAGGCAACTATTATTGCCAAGCATCCTTAATCCATTGACTTGGCAACACATAGCGGTACCATTTACCACCGCCACCATTCACAGCATCAGGTGGATTAATCTCACCATGGAAAATAATAATTTTAGCACCTTCAGGTTTTACTGGTGGCTTAAAAAACGCCATTGGGATTTTTTGTAAACAGTGATATTTATAACTTTTACACCAGCTATCTGGCCAATAGGTTTGCTTCGCATGTTTATCTACATACCATGACAAATAGGCTTGTTCATTACGGAATTTTTTTCGGATCTCATCAAAGTTCTCACGAAAATATGGTAATAATCCAGGGAAAGCGCCCAATTTAAAACGATATACTGAGCTATTACCTGTGATTCGCCATGGTCGTTTCCAGTCGTGAATAATTAAAAAATCACCTGGATAAGTGAAAAAATCATCCATGTTATCAACGATAACAACATCCAAATCTAAAAATAGCGCGTTTCCCTTTAAGCCATATAAGTCAGGCTCAAAAGTTGAAAGTTTGTTCCAACCACGCTCAGGCGCGCCTTCAGGCAATGCTAACGGTGGAATAGGAAAGCATTTAACATTTGGATCAATTCCTTCTGTACGGTCAGTGAGACAAACCATCTGGAAATCAACAGTCGTGTGTCGTTTCACCATATTGTAAAGACGATTCACATACTCAGAACCATATTTGGTTCCCCACTTCATACACAAAACAATGTTCTGTTCTTGTGCAATCTCTTCTTCTAATAAGACATTGTTTTCATGTATTGACATGCCGTTTTATTCCACCTAATCAATAGCTGCATCATACCACAGAGTTAAAATATTCTTGAACGATAAGAATTCAAACTCGTCAAAATTGAAATCAAATCTTCATTAAATTGTCACGTCTTAGAAACCCTATTTTGTCAAATTAAATTTAATCTGGCTTGAACTAAAATAATGAAAATTACTATTGTCGGCACTGGGTACGTCGGTCTCTCAAATGCGATGATTTTAGCGCAACATCATGAAGTCACCGCCTTAGACATTGATCAAAATAAAGTAAATTTATTGAACAAGAAAATCTCACCTATACAAGACACAGAAATCTCTGATTTTCTAAGTAATAAACTATTAAACTTTAAAGCAACAACTAATGCTGTGGATGCATATTTTCAGGCAGACTATATTCTTATTGCGACACCAACTGATTATGACCCTACAACCAATTATTTTGACACTTCAAGTGTTGAATCTGTGATCACTGAGATTTTAAGTATCAATCCATTAGCGACGATCATTATCAAATCGACAGTTCCTGTAGGTTACACCCAACAACTAAAAAGTAAATTTGAAACACAGAATATTATATTTTCACCTGAGTTTCTCAGAGAAGGAAAAGCATTGCTGGATAACTTATATCCTTCAAGAATTATAATGGGTGAAAATTCTGAACGAGCACATCAATTTGCAAACATGCTCATAGAGGGTGCTTATAAAAAAGATTGTCCAGTCTTGTTCACTGACTCCACCGAGGCAGAAGCAATCAAACTTTTTGCAAACACCTATTTAGCTATGCGCGTTGCATTCTTCAATGAACTAGATACTTACGCTCAAATATACCGATTGGACACTCGCCAAATGATCGAGGGTGTTTGTTTGGATCCTCGAATTGGTAAATTTTATAACAATCCATCATTCGGTTACGGCGGATATTGTCTTCCTAAAGATACTAAACAATTACTCGCCAACTACGACCAAGTTCCAAGCAATTTAATTCAAGCCATTGTAGATGCGAATATTACTCGCAAAGATTTTATTGCACAGTCTATTTTGGAGAGATGCCCTAGCGTTGTTGGGATATATCGTTTGGTCATGAAAAGTGGTTCAGACAATTTTCGATCGTCAGCAATACAAGGTGTTATGCGTCGTCTCAAAGCACAAGGAATCAAGATCATTATTTACGAACCCACACTTTCAGAGAAAAAATTTCAAAACTCAAAAATCATCAAAACACTGGAAGAATTTAAAAAAAGAGCAGATTTAATTATTAGTAATCGTCATTGCGATAAACTAAATGATGTTGCAGATAAAGTGTATACCAGAGATATTTTTGGTAAAGATGATTAAAAAAGGACTCAATTGAGTCCTTTTTTCAAAGCATTAATTACTTCACATATGTTAACCAGTGAGCATATTTAGGGTCTTTACCTTGTACGGCATCGAAGTATGCTTTTTGGATTTGTGTTGTGATTGGACCACGAACACCTTCACCGATTTGACGATCATCATATTCACGGATTGGCGTTACTTCTGCCGCTGTACCTGTAAAAAATGCCTCATCAGCGATATAGAATTCATCACGTGTGATACGGCGCTCTACAACGTCATATCCAAGGTCTTTCGCAATCGTAATAATGGTTTGACGAGTAATACCATCAAGAGCACCACCAGCGATATCAGGGGTATGAATCACGCCATCACGCACTAAGAATACGTTTTCACCTGAACCTTGACACACATAACCTTGTGGATCAAGTAACATTGCTTCGTCATAACCTGAGTGCGCAACTTCTTGGTGTGCCAAAATAGACAGCGTATAGTTTCCTGATGCTTTCGCCTTACACATCGTCACGTTAGGGTGATGGTGTGTAAAAGAAGAAGTTTTTACACGAATACCCTTCGCCATTGCTTCTTCACCAAGGTAAGCGCCCCAGCTCCACGCAGCAACCACTGCATGAATTGTATTATCCGTCGCTGCAATACCTAGCTTTTCCGAACCAATAAAGATAATTGGACGTAAATAGCAAGAAGCTAATTTATTTTCACGCACCACATCAATTTGAGCTTGTTCTAATGCCGCCTGATCAAACGGAACTTTCATTTGATAAATTTTGGCAGAGTTTAAAAGACGTTTAGTGTGTTCTTTTAAACGGAAAATTGCCGTTCCATTCGGAGTTTCGTAGGCACGGACACCCTCAAACACACCCATACTGTAGTGTAAAGTGTGTGTTAAGACGTGAGTTTTTGCTTCACGCCAATCAACTAATTGTCCATCTTGCCAAATAAAACCATCACGATCAGCCAAATTCATGACCTAAACTCCAAATTTTTATACACAGTCATTTCTATCCAACTACTGATGCAGTTGGATCTATTAATCTTTGCCATAGCTTGCAAACGACCTTACGGGTATCGAGCCAATTCGCAGCACTCACTTGCATGGATTGATTTGCAAGGGCTAAACGATGACTCTCGGCACGTTCACGGAGATAAGCTTGAATCAATGCTGTCGCATCGGCGCTGGATAAGCAGCCAGTTTTTGCGGCATCCTCAAGGATTCGTACATTGTCGGAGTAATGGGCGAGATCAGGATTCGTCCCACTCCATGCTAATACTGCATACTGTGCCATAAATTCGATATCAACGATACCACCTGCATCCTGTTTTAAATGAAAAATTCCATCTTTTTTTTGCTCATTTGATGAGCCTAAATGGTCTTTCATTTTTTGACGCATTTTTAGCACTTCTGCTCTTACCGTCTCTTCATTTCGAGGCAAAGTTAAAATACGACAGCGTAATTCCTCAAACTTTTCTCTTAAGCTTTTTTCACCCGCTATACTACGCGCACGAACAATCGCTTGATGCTCCCAAAGCCATGCATTTTTAAGTTGGTATTGCTCAAAAGCCTTAAGGCTTGTAACGAGAAGCCCTGCTTCTCCTGAAGGACGCAATCGTGTATCAATCTCATACACTCGACCATCTAAAGTTTGGGTTGTCATCAGCGACATAAGCTTTTGCCCAACACGCATCGCAAATTCAAAACCACTAATTGGTTTCAAGCCATCTGTATCTGCCTGCTCATCCATATAGTGGATAAAGACTAAATCAAGGTCTGAACCATACCCAAGTTCAATACCGCCTAATTTCCCATACCCAATGACACTGAATGCCATATGATTTTTTGAACAACGTTGACCATCTGCATCTACTGGGTAACCATGTTTTTTTGCTGTAATTTGATATGCTAAATTCAAAGTTGCTTGAACTGAAACCTCAGCAATATCGGTGAGCGCATCAGACACACGCATCAGTGGACTTTCAGCCAATACATCACTTGCTGCTACAGTCAAAACATTCGATTTTTTAAATAAGCGCAATACGCGCATTTGATCTTCCACTTGATCAATTTCAATACGCAGCAGCTGCTGTCTAAGTGAATCCTCCAAATCTTGGCGTTTAGGTAGCTCAAAATCCATTGATAAAAACTCATCGAGTAAAACTGGATAATGGGTTAACTCTTCACAAATCCATGGGCTTACAGTCGCCATTTTAACGAGTCGCTGTAATGCTCCTTTGCTTTCAATTAACATCACTAGATAGACTGTTCGCCGCATCACAGATTCAACCAGTGGCATCAGCCTTACCAAAGCGACTTGTGGATTATCCGATTCGAGAACAGCTTGAATCAGATGAGGCCAAAACTCTTTTAAACGATTAACTGCTTTAGCGGGTAATTTTTTTATGGCATGTCCATACCAAAATTCACGAACCAAATTTTTAGCAGACTCATCTAAAACTTCATTCAATTGCTGCTCTATTTGGCTAAAGCTTTCAACCAATGGATCTACTTCTTTTTCTTTAATTAAATGCTCAAACTGATAAGTTACTATAGCGCGCTTCTCATTGAGAACATTTAAGAACGCATCCCAACTCTCAAATCCAAGTGTCTCTACGATGCGATTTCTTTGGTCAGGTTCAGTAGGCAGTGATTGCGTTTGTTGGTCGTTCAACGCTTGAATAGCATGTTCCACACGACGCAAGAATAAATAAGCATTTTCAAGCTCATCCACCACTTCAGGTTCAAGTAATCCAACAACCCCCAAATGATGTAGACTCACTAAACATTGACGGTCTTGTAGCTCAAGTTTTGAACCACCATAAATCAACTGGAAAACTTGAACGATAAACTCGACTTCACGAATACCACCTGCACCAAGTTTAATATCATCTTCAATATTTCTACGTTGAACTTCACGCTCAATCATCGCTTTCATTTCACGCATCGCTGCAAAAGCAGTGTAGTCCACATAACGGCGGAATACAAAAGGTCGAGTCATTTCCAGAAGCTCATCCCCTTCCTTTCCTCCTGTAACAATACGCGCCTTTATCCATGCATAACGCTCCCACTCACGCCCATGTTGACTGAGATACTTTTCGAGTGCCGCATGACTGATTGCAAGTGCTGAACCATCACCCCATGGTCGTAATCGCATATCCACTCGGAATACAAATCCATCTGCGGTGATATGTTCCAACAAATAAATAATTTTTTGCCCCCAAAGGATGCAAAATTGCTGAACATCAATACATTTACGACCATTGGTTTCACCTTGCTCATCGAAGGCAAATATAAGATCAATATCACTGGATAAATTAAGTTCCTGAGCCCCCAATTTACCCATTGCAATCACGATAAGGTCTTGAAGCTTACCGTTATAGCCGATCGGCTCTCCATGTTTGGCTTGCAATGGACGATAAGCGAAGCTTTTGGCTGCATCAATACTGGCATCGGCAAAGTCTGAAAGCTCACGAGTCAATGTAATAACTGAAATGAGGCGGTTCGCATCCTGCCAAATCCACCGAAACATTAAACGTGCTCGCAAAATTCGAATTTTTTGCATCCATTCTTTTTCATCCTGAATGTCAGCAAGTTCTTTTTGTACAATGTGATAGATTTGTTCAGTACTTAAAAATTTATTAAATTGATCAGATGAATAATCTTGTTCTAATAATGTTTGATGTAAATTATAAACTTGTTCCGCGTATTGACTGGCTCTAAGAGTTTTTTGCAACTGATCAGCATTCATTTGAAAAAAAGCCTGAATAAATCTAAAACTCTTTTATATCAGTCCTTACGCAATTTGTGGACTATTTAGTTCACTTTTTCCAAAGATGTTTGATTACTCGTATTTGGGGTGGCAGGTAACGCTGCATGAGTGTCTGCTTCAGGTAATATGACTTTAAAAGTCGTACCTTGACCTTGTTGAGAACTGACACAAATTTCACCATGATTCAAATCAACAAATCTTTTACATAACACCAAACCTAAACCAGCACCTTTTTCACCAGATGTACCACGAATAGATACCTTCAAATCCGGTTGAAAAAGCTTCTCAATTTGCTGTGGTGTCATACCTAAACCTGTATCTCGAATGGCAATTTCGACACCTTGATCGCATTTTGATGCTTCGATATAAACTTTTCCAGTTCCATCCACATGAGTAAACTTCAAAGCATTGGATACCAAGTTTTGAATCACTGATGTGATCATATTAATGTCGGCAAAGACTTTTAACTCTTGCGGCACACTTTCAATTAATTGAATATTTTTTTTCACAGCCAACGTGTTTAAAACATCAAAAACGATTTTTGTCACCTGTTTAAGCTCAAACTGAATAGGATGATAGACAAATCTCCCGCCTTCAGCCATTGCCCAATTTAATAGGCTTTCCAATAAGTTATAAGTCGATTGAGCGGTATCATGTAGATACTCAGCGATATTCTGTACACTGTCCTCATCCAAACTTTCACGTTCATTGGCCAATACATCAGAAAAACCTAATAAGCCATGAAATGGTGCGCGTAAATCGTGTGCAATGATTTGAAAGAATTTTGTTTTACTGAAATTAAGCGCCGATTGTTGTTCATATAATTCTTTGAGTTCCGCATAATCCGAATGAAGCTCTAATATACGAATTAAGCTCATTGAAAAATCATAAACCAGTTCTAAATTTTGATCATCAAAAGGTTGGTGCTGATTATCAAATAAAATCACTTGACCAATTGAAAAATCATCATTCACTTTTAAATCAATGGCTATAATTCGCTCGTGATCAACTCCGAGTTGATGAATATGTGCTGAAAAAGATGAATAATTAGGATGATCACGACTGATCGAAGTTTGACCCGCGAAATATGGTAATAATTTTGCTTTTTTATTGGCATTAAAAGCTTTAAATCCATTTGGAGAAGAATGCCACACATATGGTTCATCATGAAAAGCTAAGATTGCTGACTCCGCATTTAAAATGCCACGCGCAAATCTTAAAAAACTCTCAAGTTGATTTTTTGGCGTTGATACACCGAGTAAAAGAGACATTTTGCAGGCACTGAGCTGATCAGCTTGATCGACATCTATAAATTCTATTTTCATGTCTACATCCTGCCATGGAGTAAAGGGGGATAATGATCGATTACATTTTATTTTTTCATTTCAAAGTAAAGAAATGAAACCTTATTTCATCAAGACTAATACATTCTCAAATATTAAGAAAGTGCATTTTTGAGGACTGAATATCTAGCTAAAGCATGAGTCGTACTTTATAAAACGTAAGCGTCTAGTGAAGATCGATTGAATAAACCATAACTATTTATTATTAAAATAAAATTTACTCAATCCTTATCTTATATTATTCATCAAATCTTCATTTGAAATTTTAAAATTCCTTTATTTATTTAAAACAAATAAAAAGGCCCTCAAGTCTGAATATGCTTGAAGGCCTTTAAGTATTTGGTCCCGAGGGTCGGACTCGAACCGACACGTCATCTCTGACAGCGGATTTTGAGTCCGCCGCGTCTACCAATTTCACCACCTCGGGAAAGGTTGTGTTCGGTATAATATCGTTTTTCTTTTCTTTGTCAATGCATAACCTGACTCAAGCGCCTATTTTTAAATCAATAGCATGCATTATGCTTTTTTAACCACCAAACTCAGCTCGAACTGGGCAAAAAAAGCATATACTAATGCCAAAATTTTTGCTGATTCCATTTTTATATTCTTATGCAACTATCTGATTTTAGCTTTGAACTCCCAGACGAACTTATTGCCCGTTACCCTCTTGAAGAACGAAGTGCTTCTCGCCTGCTTCATCTTAAGGCGGATGGTCAGTATGATGATCACCAATTTACCGATATTTTAGACCTGTTTAATGAAGGTGATTTATTAGTTCTCAATGATACCAAGGTAATGAAAGCTCGCTTGAAAGGTAAGCGTGCTTCGGGTGGTGCGATTGAGGTTCTGGTTGAAAGAATGCTTGATCAATTTATTGCTCATTGCCATATCAAAGCAAGTAACTCACCAAAACCAGGTGCTGAGCTTTTTGTCGGATCAGATGAGGTTAAAGTTACGGTTCAAGGGCGCCATGAAAATCTCTATGTGGTGGAATTTTCCAAACCAATCTTAGATGTATTGGATCAGTATGGTGCATTGCCTATTCCACCTTACTTCAACCGAGAAGCAGAAGATATTGATACTGTTCGTTATCAAACCGTATTTAATGATCCTACAAAAATTGCTAGCGTTGCGGCTCCAACGGCGTCTCTACATTTTGATGAACAACTATTAAAAAAACTTGAAGATAAAGGTGTAAACAAGACATTTGTCACCTTACATGTGGGTGCAGGTACCTTCTTACCAGTACGCACCACTGATATCGAAAATCACATCATGCACAGTGAATGGTGCCAAGTCAGCGATGAAGCTATGGCGTTGATTAAGGCGACTAAAGATCGAGGCAATAAAGTGATTGCCGTCGGAACGACTGCAACACGGGCAACTGAAAGTGCGGCTCAAGCCAATGATGGCCAACTGAAGGGCTGGACTGGTGATACTCAGATTTTTATTTATCCTGGTTATGAATTTAAAGTGGTAGATCGTTTGATTACTAACTTCCACCTTCCAGAATCAACATTATTAATGCTTGTTTCAGCCCTGTCCAATCGTGATTATATTTTGAATGCGTATCAACATGCTGTAAAAGAGCGCTATCGTTTCTTTAGTTATGGTGACGCAATGTTGATTGACCAAGCAAAAGATTAGGATCTGATCTATGCCGATTGATTCTGTTCAGCAACTGCTTCACCTTCGCACCCGAAAGAACAAGCAAATTATGGCCAGTGTTGATCGGCTTTGGGCTCTTGGACGTTCTGCTCAACATTATGATGACATCCTGCAAGGATTACATCCATGGGGTTCGAATACCCAACTTTTTTTTCACAATGGCATACCTAAATTTTTAGTTACGCTTGCCATCATATTCATTGTTTTTTCGCTCTTTCCTATTTTTGACACATTAAAATGGATGGCATATAGCTCAGCGGCGATACTTATCCTGATTGCATATATCATTTATGAACCAAATAAACCTATTCATGAAGTGATTTCATTTCTTGAAGAGCGAATGATTGGTTTTAAATTCGGTATAGAAGCTTATTCAACGCCATCACACCTTGGAACAAATAGACATAACACCTTGATCATAAGTCAGCTAAGGCAAAAATTTCCTTTGTTTAACCAAGGTAACCATGCCAATGATATTTTAAAGTTTGCCTCCACCACGTGGAAAAACGCGCAAAATCAAGATTTTCCTGTTATGCTTTTTCATTACCGATTTATTGATGAAATCAATCTGCCTGAGCAAAACAAAACACCACAAAAATTAAAAAAAATTGAACGTCATCGTTGGGGCGTATTTGTATTTGATATATCACCACTAGGATTAGCGACGACCAGTAGAAAGAAAGGGTTCACCACACCATATACAGAGCGCTGGGAGAGCAGTGATTTAGAGCTACGTAAAAAAGTTCAGATTTACGGTACAGATCGTTTACAACTCGCAAAGATCATGACGCCATCAACCACACTCAAACTGATTAAATTTTATCGAATTCACCAGGGCGACTTAATTTTCCACCCTCATGACCAAATCATGTGTTATTTGGGAGATCGCGATTTATTTGACGTCACACACAAACTTGAAATCAAAGAGATCAAAAATATATCCGCTTTGCGCGGTTACTTAAGAACATTAACCATGCCAAATTATCAACAACTCAAACAGAGCATGCTAAACTTAGTTGCATAATAACGATCATATTAGGTAATGCGTGTGGGCTTATTCATTTTTCTTTCTATCTTTGTTTTGATTATTGTTTGGGGAATATGGGTTCGAAATAATATCGTTCGATATTTGAATGCTTCTCAGCGTGCTTGGTCAGATGTCGCAAATTTTGAACGTCAGAAAATTAAAACATTAGAGCATCTTGAGCAAAATTTATCTCAATACACTGAGTTTGAAAAATCAACACTAGAAAATATCACAGCCTTACGCCAACAAATCCTAAATCTCAATACACAATCAACTGATGTAGCTCAGCTTCAGCATATTGAAGCACTAAGTCAGTCGTTAATGAAAAGTTTAAATGTGGTTATTGAGAATTATCCAGATCTCAAAGCTGATCAGCTTTACAACCAAATGATGCATGACATTCAAGAGCAAAATGAAAATGTCAGTGCTGCAATTTCAATATTCAATCGAAATGTCGAAGAGTTTAATAACTTGATTCAAATTTTTCCAAATAACTTAATCAACAGTATCAGCCTCGCAAAGAAACCTATTCGCCCATTTACAGATCATCAAGCTCAACAAAATTTTGATTATCGCCCTAATTTCAAATAAGGATTCCACCTTAAAAAGTGGCAATATCTTAGAGAATCACGTTGTTTATCCATTACGATTTATTCATATTAAGATATGCTAAAAACTGTATAGCTGGGCGAAAAATAAGCAGATATCTTCATTGTTTAGCAAGATCATGAATCTCTTGTAATTTTTCATAAACAAAAATCCAAGTCGTTAAGAATAATGTAATTTTTCTAGCATAAACTGCGCGAATCTAGGAAAATAGAGCGCTTTATCGCTATCAATCAGCGAACTGTTTTTTCGCCTCGATTTGGACAATTTATGAAGTTTGAAAAATTAGGTCAGTCTGGTCGCGCTCGACGCGGACGCTTAACCTTGGAACATGGTGTCGTTGAAACACCGATGTTTATGCCTGTCGGAACTTACGGTACTGTTAAAGGCATGCTCCCACGTGATATTGAAGAAATTAAATCACAGGTCATTTTAGGAAATACCTTTCATTTATATCTACGCCCTGGTCTAGATGTCATTCGTGAGCACGGTGGTCTACATGGTTTTATGAAATGGAATAAACCAATTTTGACTGACTCTGGTGGCTTCCAAGTATTTAGCTTAGGCGCAATGCGTAGTATCAAAGAAGACGGCGTAACATTCCGCTCTCCAATTGATGGCTCTAAAGTCTTTCTTTCTCCTGAAATTTCGATGGATATTCAACATACATTGAATTCAGATATCGTGATGATTTTTGATGAATGTACACCCTATCCAGCGACTCACGAAGAAGCTCAGAAATCTCTACAACTTTCATTGCGTTGGGCAAAGCGTTGTAAGACTCAACATCATGATGTGTTAAAAAACCGCAATGCTCTGTTTGGTATTATTCAAGGCGGCATGTATGAAGACCTCCGCCAAGAATCACTAAATGGATTAAAAGAAATCGGTTTTGATGGTTATGCGATTGGCGGTCTTTCTGTAGGCGAGCCAAAAGAAGAGATGATCAAGGTCCTTGATTATCTTCCAGAGCAAATGCCTGCGGATAAACCACGTTATTTAATGGGTGTTGGCAAACCAGAAGACATCGTTGAAGCTGTTCGTCGTGGTGTAGACATGTTTGATTGTGTAATGCCAACTCGTAACGCACGTAATGGACATTATTTTGTTACGGACGGTTTAGTGCGTATACGAAATGCGAAATACCGCCATGATCAAAGCCCACTTGATCCGCATTGCGATTGTTACACCTGTAGCAACTTTACCCGTTCGTATCTATACCATTTAGAAAAATGTGGTGAGATGCTTGCATCAATGCTTGGCACAATCCATAACCTTCGTTATTACTTGCGTTTAGCAGAAATGATGCGTGATGCATTAGATAACGGAACATTTGATGATTTTGTTCACGATTTTTATGCACGCCGTGGGCTTGAAGTACCTCCTTGTCCGCAAGATTAATACATCAGTATTTGCGCTGAGCAAAAAGACAATGTAAATTGCTGAACAAGCCGATTTTTTATCATCTTTTTTGATATTTTTAGTTTAGGAAAATGAAATGAGCCTTTTTATTTCGACTGCACACGCAGCTGGTGAAGCTGCACAACAACCAAGCTTAGTTGCTAACTTATTGATGATTGCAGTATTCATTGCAATTTTCTACTTCTTAATTTGGCGCCCTCAAGCAAAACGTGCGAAAGAACATCGCACTTTGGTTGAGAGCTTAGGCGTTGGCAGCGAAATCGTTTTTGCAGGCGGTTTAATGGGCCGTATTACTAAACTCGAAGGTGATTTCGCTGTGGTTGAATTAAACCGTGGCAACGAAGTTAAAATTCAGCGTGCAAGTGTGATTTCAGTATTACCTGAAGGCACTCTAAATAACCTTTAATTATAAAATAGTCGTGCAGCTGCACGACTTTTTTCATTTTAAGAAGAAAGCGAATGCGTTACCCAGCATGGAAATATTTACTCATTCTAGTTGTACTAGTCGTGAGTACATTATATGCCCTGCCAAGTTTGTATCCTGATGAACCAGCTGTCCAAATTTCTGGTGCAAAAGCTGGTTCTGTCATTGATGACACAGTGATTCAAAAAGCAGAGCAACTATTAAAAAGCAACAATATCCAATCCCACAATAACAGCTTTACTCAAAATGCTGCCCTTCTACGTTTAGACAGTTCTGAAGCCCAATTAAAAGCAAAAGATATCCTACGTGAAGGTCTGGGTGAAAACTATGTTGTTGCATTAAACCTCGCGCCAACAACACCTGAATGGTTACAGAAAATCGGTGCACGACCAATGAAACTTGGTCTTGATTTGCGTGGTGGTGTCCACTTCCTCCTTGAGGTGGATATGGACAAAGCGATTGCGCAGCGCATGGAAACATCGGCTGCTGATTTGCGACGCGAATTCCGTGAGAACAAGATCAAATTCAATAGTCTTTCATTGAATAACAATGCGATCACTGTTCAATTTGCTAACAATGAAGATCGTGCAGCAGCGATGGATCAACTTCGTCGTAACGGCAATAAATATACTCAACAAGCACTTGCAACTGAAAATGGTGCCAGTCTTCGTTTAACCTATACAGATACCACAAAGCAAGAAATTCAGTCGTATGCGTTAGATCAAAACTTAACAACACTTCGTAATCGTATTAATGAACTTGGTGTTGCAGAAGCATTGGTTCAAACCCAAGGTAGCAACCGTATTGTGGTTGAATTACCAGGTGTCCAAGACACAGCTGAAGCAAAACGTATCTTAGGTCGTACGGCAAACTTAGAATTCCGTTTGGTGTCTGATCTAAATGATCAATATATTGATCCTTATTCAGGGAAATATAATGGTCAACCCTTACCTCCAGGGACAGAAGTATTCGCCTATGAATCTTTAGACAGTGGTCGTGAACTTTTACTTAACCGTAATCGTATTCTGACGGGTGAGCGTGTACAAAATGCTTCTTCAGGCTTTGGACAAGATAGTGGTACAGCAGAAGTTAACATTACCCTTGATAATGCAGGTGGTAAGTTAATGTCAGATGCGACTCGTAGCGCTGTTGGTAAGCGTATGGCGGTACTGTTCATTGAGAATAAACAACGTATCAGTTACGTTGAAGATCCTGAAACAGGTGCACAAACTGAAGTACGCACACCATATACTGAATCTGTCGTCATTAATGCAGCAAATATTCAAGCAGTACTGGGTTCACAGTTCCGTATTACTGGTTTAGATTCACCCCAAGAAGCAGCTGAGCTAGCTTTAATGCTTCGTGCAGGTGCGCTCGCTGCGCCAATGTACTTTGTTGAAGAGCGTGTTATCGGTCCAAGCTTAGGTCAAGAAAACATCGATAAGGGTGTACTATCAACTCAAATTGGATTCATCTTGGTCGCAATTTGGATGGTGGTATTCTTCCGCTTATTCGGTGTCATTGCGAACTTCGCTCTAGTATTCAACTTAGCAATGATCTTGACGGTTATGTCTTGGATCGGTGCTTCATTAACGCTGCCAGGTATTGCAGGTATCGTTATTACCATCGGTATGGCGGTGGATGCAAACGTTCTAATTTGCGAGCGAATACGCGAGGAAATCAAATGGGGAGCATCGCCTAAACAGGCGATTGTTGCAGGTTATGATCGAGCTTATAACACCATCTTTGACTCGAACTTAACCACATTCCTTGTTGCATTTATCCTCTTTGCCATTGGTACTGGTCCGATCAAAGGATTTGCCGTGACACTCATGATTGGTATTGTTTGCTCGATGTTTACTGCGATTACAGTAACCCGTGCAATTGTACAGATCATTTACGGTAAAAAACGTAACTTGAAAAAGTTGAGCATTTAGGAGATCTATCATGACTGAAAATACTCAACTCGAATCAAAACAATACGGCCGTCCAGACAACGAACGCGTAATTCCTTTCATGAAGATTGCAAAGCCAGCAGCTTGGCTTTCAATCATCCTGACTATTGCAAGTATCTTCTTTATCGCGACTAAAGGTCTGAATTTAGGATTAGACTTTACTGGCGGTGTTGCAGCTGAACTGAATTATGCCAATCCTGTAAAACCCTCTGAAGTGACGCAAGCATTAAGTGATGCGGGTTTTAATGATGCGATTGTTCAAACCTTAGGTTCTGAACGAGATTTAATGGTTCGTATGCCCGTACAAGAAGATATTGAAGCGGAAGATCTAACCAAATCAATTACCACCGCAGTTCAATTAGACAATAATACCGTGACTGTACCTAAGGTAGATGTTGTTGGTGGTCAAGTCGGAAACGAACTTTACATTAAATCAGCAGGTGCTGTGGCTTTGGCTCTGATTATCATGCTGATTTATGTGACGATTCGCTTCGAATTCAAGTTGGCAATGGGTGCAGTTCTATCGCTATTTCACGATATTATCGTGACTCTTGGTATTTTTGCATTGATGCAGTGGCCATTTGACCTAACCGTTTTAGCTGCTCTTCTAGCGATTATTGGTTTCTCATTAAACGATAATATTGTTGTCTCGGATCGTATTCGTGAGAACTTCCGTAAAATTCGTGGGGCAGAACCTCTTGAGATCATCAATATTGCATTGACTGAAACCTTACGTCGTACCATCCACACTTCGATGACGCTATTGCTTGTGGTCGTTGCTATGATGATCATGGGCGGCGATGGTTTGAAATGGTTCTCGATTGCAATGTTTGTCGGTGTTTTTGTCGGAACATATTCTTCGATTTATATCGGTACTGCATTTGCATTGTGGCGTGGTCTGAACCGCCAAGACTTTATTGTTCAAGTAAAACCTGAATTTGAAGAGGAAGAAGAAATTCCTCAATAAACATTCAATACAAAAAGCCCATCAAATGATGGGCTTTTTTAATGTTGAGTGATTTGAATTTGAGGAATTGCAAAACCACGGCAAGAGTATTCACTTCGCCATGCGACTGTCAGCATACAATCCATGATTTCAAAATTCTGATAAGCAAATACCCCTAAGACTGGATGCTCACAAACCCCACCCATGTGTGTGGTATGGGCATTGGTATTCAACTCATTTAAGCTCATACGGATTCCCATCCCATGTGCCTTCAAAATTGCTTCCTTAATGGTCCAGACTTTAAACCAATAGCGAGAATCAAAATCCAATTCTGCCCATACCGCATATTCCAGTGGATGAAATGCATGTTTGGCTAAAGCTTCGAATCGAATTGATCGATTCAGCTCCTCAATATCCACACCCAAATCTCGAATATGATGTGATGTAACTAAAGCATAATAATGTTGACTATGACTATGGTTAAACTCAAAGTTTGAGATTTTTTTCAAAAAAGGTTTTCCATCTTTCGTTTGGTCAATATCCTCATTTTTTATTGTTCTGTTTAATTTACTTCCTAGTAATCTGTTGCGATATTGGTAAATCATTTTTTTTCTAAGACTAATTTCTTCTGTGCGTGTGAGATTTTCAGGAACTTGAAAAAAAGAAGAAATTTTTGAAATATCAATTTGAATATGACGGGTCATAATAACGTTCTCAGTGATTCCATTTATCTTAATTTATTCGCATGATAAAAAAAGCCCAAACTTCACATTTGGGCTTTCTGGACTAAATTTACAATTGATTAACCGCGTTTGAACTTCTTCTCGGCTTTCTTAAACTTCTGTACATAACGACGTTTACGTGCCGCAGTACGCTCGTCAATTTGAGATTTACGACCTTCAAATGGGTTCTCTGAAGTTTTAAATTCAATTTTTACAGGTGTACCCTCTAGTTTATACACTTTACGGAACACGTTTTCTAAGTAACGACGATAGTCAGCTGGGGTTTTATCAACTTTATTACCGTGAATCACAATCGTAGGCGGGTTTTGACCACCGATATGCGCATAACGCATTTTAATTGCACGGCCTTGAACTTTAGGTGGATGATGCGCGTCTGTTGCATCTTTTAAGATCTCAGTGATTTTCGCTGGAGATACTTTCAAACGTGAAGATTCATATGCACGGTGGATTGAAGGATAAAGCTCACCCACACCTGTACCATGCAAAGCAGAAATTAAATGGATTTTTGCCCATGGAATAAAGTCAAAACGACGCTCAACATCCAATTTACATTGTTTGCGATCATATTCTGACATATTGTCCCATTTATTGATCGCAATCACCATCGCACGACCAGCTTCAATCGCATATCCAATCAAATGCAAGTCTTGCTCAACAATACCTTCACGCGCATCAACAACAACAACGACAACGTTGGCATCTTTCATTGCTTGTAAAGTCTTTACGATTGAGAATTTCTCAATCATTTCATCCACTTTACCTTTACGACGAACACCGGCAGTGTCAATGAGCGTATATTTTCGACCATCACGCTCAAATGGGATGTAAATTGAGTCACGTGTAGTACCAGGCTGGTCAAAAGCAACGACACGTTCTTCACCTAACAGGCGATTAACTAATGTTGACTTACCTACGTTCGGACGACCGATAATCGCTAGACGAAGCCCAGTATCTTCATCACGCTGTTCACTTAGGTCATCTTCTGGCACATCTTCAAGCACTTCTTCGAGCATTTGTTGAACACCACGCCCATGGCTTGCAGCCACTTGCATCGGTTCACCCATACCCAACTTAAAAAACTCAACCAATGCTGCCTCTGCATGGACACCATCGACTTTGTTGGCAACTAAAAATACTTTTTTACCGAGTGTACGTAACTCACGCGCAATCTGTTCATCAGAAGCTAGAAGACCTGCACGCGCATCGACAACAAAGATAATCATATCTGCTTCATGAATCGCAGTTTTAGACTGCTCTGCCATGTAAGAGTCGATCCCACCTTCGTTTTCACCGATACCGCCAGTATCTACAACGATAAATGATTTATTTTGATAAACTGCATCACCATATTTACGGTCACGAGTAAGACCGGCAAAGTCTGCAACAAGCGCGTCACGACTTTTGGTAATCTGGTTAAACAGCGTTGATTTTCCGACGTTCGGACGACCAATGAGCGCAATAACGGGTTTCATAGATTAACCTTTAACAAGATCAGCCAACTCAATTGGCCTGAGCATCAGAAACTGTGGAAGAAGTTAGACGAATCATCTACTTAAAAATAAAAATGTCGGGGTCTGAAAATTCAACACCCCGAACTTAAAATATGTATTCAGCGACTAGTTTACCATAAGCAGAGAAAAAATTAACGATTCTGCCAAATTGTAAGTGCGCCTGTACGTGTCACTGAGTAAAGCTGATTGTTCAATACACGCAACGAACGTACTTCACCACGCGTTTTTTCGCGACCAACAAGTTGACCATTTTTAGGATCTACAAGGTGGAGTACCCCCTCATAATCACCTACCACTAAATACTGACCCAACATTACGGGGTTGCTTAATTGACGGTTAAGCAATTGATCATTAGTCCATAACGGCTGACCCGTCACCAGATCAAACGATACAATTTTACCATCTGTTTGCGTGACGAAGACTTGGCGACCTGCAACTTCAGCACGGTTAATACTGCTTGCATCTTCACTCCAAATCACACGTTGCGAAACTAGATCTAGTACAGTGACTTGGCCTTGATAGCTAGTGGTTACAACCAATTGTCCTGCAACGATTGGATCTGCATCCACATCAACTAAACGCTGTATATCAGAACGACCATCGCTGACTGCCACACGTCTTTGCATACGCAAAGTTCCAGTGAGACTATCAATTGCGTACACGTATGCATTTGACGAGGCCACTAACACTGTTCGTGGGTCTAAGCGCACAGGTGAAGCTTGACCGCGTAAGCTCAATTGTTCGTTTGGCATACGATAGGTCCACACTTGTTGACCTGTTTTTTCATCCAGACCAAACACCGTACCGTCATTTGCAACAACGATCACTCGACCAGTCTGAATGAGCGCCGCACTCAAAATTGCACCACTTAATTGCGCAGTCCAACGGATATCACCCGTTTTTTGATCGAGAGCAAACAGTTGACCTTTCTTGTTGCCGACGATCACTAACCCATTGGCCGCTTCAACACCTGAACTTAAACCAAGCTTGGTAACTTGTTTTTCCCAGACACGCTGCTTACCTTGATATGCAGAAACCTGTCCCTTAGGATCTAAAAAGTATAAAACACCTTGATCATTCGCCATTCTCAAACGCAATGGATCAGCAGTATCCGTCGCTGAAACATTATGTGAAAAAATAGGTGCTAAGCTCACCGATTGCTGAATTTTAGGCAACGGATTAGGTTTCACCTTTTCTTCTTTCACCGTATTGCTTGTACACGCCATTAGTGCACACGACAATGTCGCTAGAACAAAAGAAATTTTATACTTTCTATCCATTAAGACTCATCCGTTTGTATATCTAAAATTGGGCGCTCAATTTCAGGATCATCTACTAATATGCCAACACTTTCGAGTTTAATTTGTAAGATTTGGCGTTCTTGTTTAGTTGCAATTAAGTTATCCCATGCGCTCTGATAAGCTTTTTTCGCATTTTCAATATCATTCTTAGCAATATAAATATCGCCACGTGCTTCATCTACAGTTGTTTTGAAAGCGGGCAAATTTAACCCAGACAGTGTTTTTAAAGCCTCATCATATTTTTTTTGTGCCAGTTGAGCATCTGCTAAACGAAGCTTAATGATGTGTTGTAAACCTTCATCTTTGATTTGAGCATTTTCAATTTTTTTCAATTCACGTTCAGCTTTAGCATAATTCTCTTGCTCATAAGCCAATTTTGCCATTACAAATTGCGTTTGAACCGCATGAATCGAATCAGGATTTTCTTTTACAATTTTTTCAGCAGTTCCATCCAAAGCAGTCGCTACTTTAGGATCAGTTGTTGCAGCTTTCGCTTCATCAACTAAGAGCTGTACTTTAGCAGTCTGTATTTGATCTTCTGCTACGTTTTTCTTCTTCCAATATTCCCATCCGAAAAAGGCGATCAGGGCAAGAAGAATCAGCGTAATCAACGCCGATCCATATTTCTTAAAAAACGACTTTGCTGTATGCAGTTGTTCTTCGTCAGTCATTGCGCTCATATGATCGCCCTTTCCTTATGTTCTTAAATTTATTTTGAAGATAGTTTATCAATGATGAACGGCACAATGTCATTGACCGCTACTTGTGTCTGCTCTGCTGTAGCCAACTCTTTGACTGAAAGTTGTTGCGCCTCAGCTTCACGCTCACCAAAGATTAAGGCATAAATTGCACCGGACTGATCCGCTTTTTTCATTTGACTTTTCATCGAACCTTGAGAGCCAACTTTCAGACGCACTGAACTGCTTGCAGCTTCAAGTTGATCTCGAATTTGCTCAGCCAAAACTAAAGCTTTACCTTGCGTCGCAGGATCTGCAAGTAAAAATACTTCACAATCACGTACTGGTGTATTGTCTTCTACTTGTTCTAAAAGAAGCAATAAACGCTCAATACCCATTGCAAAACCAACCGCAGGAACCGATTGATCTGGTTTACCTTTTAACTGGCCCACTAAACCATCATAACGACCACCAGCACAAACCGTACCCTGTGAACCGAGATGTGTCGTCGTCCATTCAAATACAGTTTTATTATAGTAATCCAAGCCACGAACCAACTTTTGGTTAATGACAAATGAAATACCTGCATCAGTTAGATATTGCTGTAATTGTTGGAAATGTGCCAGCGTCTCCTCACCCATAAAGTCATGAAGTTTAGGCGCATTTTCTAAAATGCTTTGAGTTTTTGCATCTTTAGAGTCCAAAATACGCAGTGGATTCGTCGTTAAACGACGTTGCGAATCTTCATCTAAATCTGACTTATGTGATTCTAAAAACTCAACCAAGGCTGCACGATAAGCTGCACGCTCATCTGACTCACCTAAAGTATTAAGCTCTAATTGAACTTTGTCCGCAACACCCATCCGTTTCCACAGACGCGCAGTCATCAAAATCAGTTCAGCATCTTGATCAGGAGTTGCAACACCAAACGTTTCCACACCAAATTGATGAAATTGACGGTAACGACCTTTTTGCGGTTTTTCATAACGGAACATCGGTCCAATATACCAAACACGCGGTGTCGCACCACGAAGCAAATTATGTTCGAGCATAGCACGTACACAACCCGCAGTACCTTCAGGACGTAAAGTCAAAGACTCAGGAGGATTACCTTTATCTAAGAACGTATACATCTCTTTTTCAACGATATCCGTTGCATCACCAATAGAACGCTTGAACAAGTTTGTCTGTTCAACCATCGGCAAACGAATTTGTTGATAGCCATAGGCATCCATCAAACCAGACAGATGCTGTTCAAGACGTCTCCAAGCTGGGGTTTGCGTTGGGAGAATGTCATTAAAACCTTTGATTGCGACGATTGAACTCATGATCTACTCAGAAAAACCTGTGCGAATAATCTCTTTTGATTTAGCTTTTTCAAGCTCGTTAACACGTTGACGAACCATATTTTCGATTTCGTCAACCAATTGATTTGTGTCAATTAAATGACTCTTTTCACCATTACGATACACCAGTGAACGTGGACTTGCACCCACTACGCCAATATCAGCTTCTTTAGCTTCACCAGGACCGTTGACTTTACACCCGATGACAGAAACATCCATTGGAGTACGTACATCTTCCAAACGCTCTTCAAGCATTTGCATCACTTTGATGACATTAAATTCTTGACGTGAACAACTTGGGCAAGCAATAAAGTTAATACCATTTGAACGTAAGCCCAAAGATTTAAGAATATCAAAACCAATTTTGATTTCTTCCTCAGGTTCCGCTGCTAATGAAATTCGCATGGTGTCGCCAATGCCTTCCATTAACAATCCGCCCAGTGCAATTGCCGACTTCACCGAACCAGTACGGTAAATTCCAGCTTCAGTCACTCCTAAATGTAACGGGTTGTCAATTTGTTGTGACAACAAGCGATAAGCATCCATCGTCAAAAAGACATTCGATGCTTTCACTGACACTTTAAACTCTTGGAAATCCAAACGATCTAAAATATCAATATGACGCATTGCTGACTCAAGCAAAGCTTGACCTGTTGGCTCACCATATTTCTTTTGAATATCTTTTTCGAGAGAGCCTGCATTGACACCAATTCGCATTGAAATATCGTTGTGACGAGCAGCAGCAACCACTTCGCGAATTTTTGCTTCTGAACCGATATTCCCTGGGTTGATACGCAGACAATCTGCACCCAAATCTGCAACAGCCAAAGCAATTTTATAGTCAAAATGGATATCGGCAACGAGTGGAACTTGCACTTGTTTACGGATTTCTCCAAAAGCAGCAGCGGCTTCCATACTCGGTACAGACACACGCATAATATCTGCGCCAGCATCCACACAACGTTGAATTTGTGCAACTGTTGCAGCTACATCACAAGTTTCAGTATTGGTCATGCTTTGAATACTGATTGGCGCATCGCCCCCCACATACACAGAACCTACGCGAATTTTACGTGTTGGTTTGCGTCGAATCGGATTCTCGATCATCGTTTTACCTTTAACCCATTAACGTGATAAACGGAATTCAGCTTTTCCGTTTACGGTATATGGTGACAATGAAATATTTTCATTATTTAAACTTAATGAAACGGCTTGAGCATCATCTAATCGAATTTGGAATGGAGACTGTCCATTCAAACTAATCGCAGTTGATTGGCGTCCAGTTGCTAAAACTTTACCCGTACTGTCCACAATGTGTACTGATGTAGGGCGGCTAAAACTGAGATTCATCGTATCGCCTGATACTGCTTCAGTTGTGCCTGTACCATTGTTTAAGGTCAGAATTTGGACATTATTGGACTGATTCGTATCAGTATTTGACGAATCGCCTTTAGCCGCCCATTTTTGGATTGCGGAGATTAATAGCCAAGCCACGCCCAAAATAATTAACGCAATCACGATGCGTTTAATCCACTTGCGGTTACGTACACTTTTCGAGCCAGGAAGTTTCCCCATAATTTTAATTGGAGAATTGTTCAAAGCATGATTTGGCAGTAAACCTGTATCATTTTGATAGATTTCATCAAAACGTTGAATTAAAGCAGAGGCATCAACTTTGAGATACTTCGCATACGAACGATAATATCCCTTAATGAAAGTCGCTTCTGGCAAAGATTTGTATTCGTCTTGCTCTAACGCTTCAAGCGTTTTTACTGGCATTTTTAAATCACCAGCAACTTTGACCAGATCACGTTGTTGAGATATACGGATTTGACGCAAATACTCGCCAGGGCGTTGAATATTTCCTAAAGCATTAGGTGCTACGTTTGAACCAGTAGGTTGCTGTGAATTAGGATTTACTTCCATACGGCCTCAGTATTGAACTGTAATTGCAAATAACGTTGAAATTCTTGACTATTTGGAAATAAAGTACGCAACTGATTCACCAGCACATACATTCCCGTTCTATCACCATTGGCACGTGCGATACGTAAACCAATCCAGAGTGCTCGCGCACCTTGATTTTGCTGGCCAACTTTGAGTACAAATTGCTCATATAGCTGACGCGCGGCAATATTATTCTTTTGCAGATAAAATATCTCTGCTAACTCTATCATTGAAACAGTGGAGTCACGATTGACTTGCAGTGCTTGTTTGAACGTTTTTTCAGCATTCGGTATATCCCCTTGAATCAGATAAATCCGTCCAAGGTTTTCTAATGCACGATGACGTTGGTCATATCCAAGCGTTGCGCCTGCAATTGAAAGCTGTTTAACAGCATCATTATATCGTTTCACTTGATACAAATACGTACCATAGTTGTTACGTGCTTGCGCATTTTTAGGATCAATTGAAATAGCACGAGAAAAATAATGATCTGCACGTTGCATGTTGATGTCACTTCCTTCTTGCTGAAGCAACACCCCCATCATCATATTTGCAGTTGAATCGCGCGAATTAACCTCTAATGCCTGATCAAGCACACGTTTGGCAGCATCTAAATTCCCATTCCGAATATATTCAGCCGCCATTTGGGTACGAACTTTCACTGATTTCTCAGGATCCTTTTTGCTCGTATCGCCACTGGTAGTTTGGCATCCAAAGAAAAGCAATCCAGATAAAGCGACTGTCATCGTCATGACTATTTTTTTATACATCGGCTTGCTCAAATGATGCCTCCCTCTTTTTAATCATTCACATCTAAATGATACAACTAGCCTTGTGAACGCATAATTTCATTACGTTCTAGCACTTTTTTCTTCCATTGTTCTGCACGACGAGTACGGTCAGCCACTTGACCTACCAATTGACCACAAGCTGCGTCAATATCATCCCCACGTGTCTGACGAATCGTACACACAAAACCAGCATCAGACAAAGTTTTTTGGAAAGAAATGATGCGATTTCGGCTCGAACGCCCGTATGGTGCATGTGGGAATGGATTAAATGGAATCAAGTTAATTTTACTTGGTAAATTTTTCAACAACTTAATCATCTGCTGTGCATGTTCAGGATGATCGTTGACCCCGTCTAACATGACATACTCAATTGTGACATGCTTACGTGCACTTTCATTACCATCTTTAGTGATGTAACGCTGACACGCTGCAATGAGTTGGTCTAACGGATATTTTTTATTAATTGGTACTAATTCGTTACGTAACTCATCATTGGTTGCATGCAATGAAATTGCAAGAGCAACATCAATGTCTTGAGCCAATTGATCTATCTTCGGCACAACCCCTGAAGTTGACAGTGTGACACGGCGTTTAGACATTCCATAGGCGAAATCATCAAGCATGATACGCATTGAGTTAAGCACAGCATCATAGTTCAATAATGGTTCGCCCATACCCATCATTACCACGTTGGTCACAGAGCGCTCACGTTCAGCAACAGGCACATCTTCCATATAGGAATAGTTCGCCATCCACAACTGACCAATAATTTCAGCCTGAGTTAAATCGCGTTGGAAACCTTGTTTTCCGGTTGAACAGAACGAACAGTCCAAAGCACAACCGACTTGTGATGAAATACATAAGGTTTTACGCGAACCCGTTTTATCCTCAGCAGGAATCAGTACTGTTTCAACCAAAGAACCCGCACCATCACCTACACGGAATACCCACTTACGTGTTCCATCTTTAGAATAGTTTTTATGCACGACTTCTGGTGCTTTAATTTCACAAATCTTTTCAAGTTTTTCACGTAATTTCCCTGAAATATTAGTCATTTCAGCAAAATCAGTAACGAAGAACTGATGAATCCATTTCATCACCTGACCCGCACGGAACTTTTTCTCCCCCATATCCTCAAAGAATTTTTCCATTTGCGGACGTGACAGGCCAAGTAAATTCACTTTCTGTACAGTATCAGCCTGCTGTACTTGAACAGTAGTGGGCTGTTGTTCATCTAAATTGACGGATGAAGCGACAACTTCAGAATTCATGAGTATTACCTAAACCATAATGTGGGATAAAAGAACATGCTCAATTTTCAAGCAATAAAATCTTTCAGAAATAAAAAAACCAGATAAGCAGTATAGCACTTATCTGGTTTGAATACTGCGAATTAACGAGTACGTGGAGCGATCTCAGTTTGAGCGAAGAAGTAGTTAACTTCACGATCAGCAGATGCTACAGAGTCAGAACCGTGAGCAGCATTTTCGTCGATGCTTACAGCGAAGTCAGCGCGGATTGTACCTGGAGCAGCTTCTTTAGGGTTAGTAGCGCCAAGGATGTCACGGTGAGCAAGAACTGCGTTTTCACCTTCAAGAACTGATACAACAACTGGACCAGAAGTCATGAACGCAACGAGGTCAGCAAAGAAACCACGTTCTTTGTGCTCAGCATAGAAGCCTTCAGCTTCAGCTTGAGTTAAATGTTTCATTTTAGTCGCAACGATTTTAAGACCAGCTTTTTCGAAACGAGCAAAGATGTCACCGATGTGGTTTTTAGCAACTGCATCTGGTTTAACGATAGATAAAGTACGTTCAATAGCCATGATTGGCTCCTTTAGTCAAATTGACATGAAAATTTTGGCGCATTATACCGAATAATGCGCGATTATCTGCTTTTCGCGTGTAAAAAAATGGTTTTTTTCGATCGATGAATTATCGAGCTTCGTCAATCCAAGCCATTTGAATTGCTTCTAACAATCCTTCTGTTGATTTGTTTGGATCATCTTCGAACTCTGGAAGCGCACAAACCCATGCATGAAGATCAGTAAAACGGATCCATTGTGGATCTACATCTGGATGGGCTTCATACAGTTCAATTGCGATATCAAGGGTGTCTGTCCAACGTAAACCCATACTTATTCCTAAATCATCTTTGGTAAATTCATGGCTTAATTTTAGCAAAAAGCAAATCAACACGTACAATTATATTGCTTTTGTACGCCTTACCATGCAATCAACTTACCCTCACAATATGATATTCAATACTGGAGCAGCCAAGATAATACCACTCGCAACCGTCGCCCCAATTAAGGCACCAACTAAAACATCAGTTGGGTAATGCAATCCCAATACCATGCGCGACAACGCAACCAAAATGGTAAATGGCATCATCATAATCAGCAAGACAGGCTCTACATAACCCAATACGATTGTTGCCATTACTGCATGCAATGTATGACCAGATGGAAAACTAAAATGATCTAGTGGTCTTTCGCCGATATGAATAACTTGGTGAACTTGGTATGGTCGTGGACGTACTGTTTTTGTTTTTAAAATTTTATAAATCAGCGTACCTAACGAAGCAGCAACAACAATATATAAAATTTGAATAGTGTATTGCGGTCCTTGCAGTAGCCACACCAACGCCACCATCATGTACCAAAAAACTCCATCTCCGAGCCGACTAATAATTTTAAAAATGAGTGCAATACTTTGTGTATGCGATAGATTATTGAAATAGAGACATCCTCTTAGATCAAGATCGAGTATTTTTATTTTGGTATTTTTAAAATTCATTTCACTCTACTCCTATCGTTCAGGCCGTGAGCGTTTTCTGCTGCACGACACGATAAAATGCATGTTCGAGTTGTTGAACTGGATGTTGCCATCCGACTTGTTGTACTTTTTTCATTGCCTGCATCCCCATTGCATGCAAGCGTTTGTTTTGGGGCAGATTAACAATATATTGAACCAAGGTTGCAGGCTCACCCAAAGGTGCTAACCATGCTGTTTCCGCATCTAAATACTGCTTAGCACAAGCATAATCATAAGCAACCACAGGCAATGCACTCGCCATCGCTTCAAGCACGACATTGCCAAATGTCTCTACTTGACTGGCAAAAACAAATACATCTGCGCTTGCAAATGATTCAGCAAGATTTGTACCACTTAAGCTTCCAGTAAAGATGATATCGGTATGTTTGCTGTGACGAACCAAACGTGAATAATCGGGCCCATCCCCCACGATGACCAACTTAAATCTGCGCGTTGTTCGTGTTTTAAGTTTTAAATAGGCATCAATTAACACCTGAATTTCTTTTTCAGGTGAAACACGACCAACATAAAGCAGCACAGTTGTATTCTCACAAGCATCCCATTGTCGTCTGAGTTGCACACTTCGAAAAGTAGGTGAAAACTTTTCAACATCCACCCCAGTCTTAATCACTTCAACTTGACATGTAACACCAAAGTTACGTATCGCATCAGCCGAGTCCTGACTTGGTACACAGGTCAATTGCGTATTGTTATGAAACCATTTGAGATAGTGCTGAATCGGCTTGACCATAAATGCAAGATCATAAAAACGACTAAAGTCATGAAAAGCAGAATGAAAACCACTACTCACAGGAATCTTTTTGTTTTTTGAGAGCTGAAGTACCGCTAAACCTAATGGTCCTTCCGTCACGATATGCACCAAATCTGGTTGAAATTCATCAAATGCTTTAGCCACTTTGCCATACTGTGGCCAGCCAAATTGCATATGGGCATACTTCGGAATGGTTTGACCATTCACCAAACACTCACGGTTCGGTGAAAATTCCGAACATATTTGTTTTTGTGAAGGTCGTACCAATAGAATTTTGTGACCAAGTTTCTGTAGACCTTTGCAAATCTGTAGTAAAGACAATGAAACACCATTCAGTTCTGGCGGCCATGTCTCCGTAACGACAGCTATTTTTAATCTAGATCGCCCCAATTGCTCAAGCACCGATACATCACGATCGGAGTTTTGATTTTTAAATTTTAGCCTCTGGTGATCATATTGCGTTGTCGATCTAGGCAATACAGTGTCCATGATTCCCATCATCACACCTCTTTTGTATTTTTTTCATACTTTTACTTTAGAGATGGATCATTTCATTATGATGATGATTTCATTAAATACTTGTCATAATTAGAATAGATGACTGATTCACCGACCACCCTCAAACACGCGACAAGAATCTACAAATTCAAGATAACTTAGTGAAATAAAGTACGATGCACAGCAAAAAATAACGCTTGCTCAAAATCAATAATAGGTTTCAACCATCCTGTTGCAGCAACTGCAAGATGCGCTTTCTCACCCATTATTTTTAAATCGGGTTGATTCAATGTTGCTGTCATTGCTCGTTCAAACATTTCTACATCACCGAGAAGGATCAACCATCCCGTTTCATCATGCACAACATGCAGTTTGGCACATGCATAATCATAAGCCACCACTGGCAAACCACTTGCTAATGCTTCAATCGCGACATTTCCAAAGGTTTCAACTTGACTTGGAAAGATAAACACATCTGCACTGGCATATGCACATGCCAAATCATCGCCAGTCAAACTTCCCATAAAAATAATATCGGGATGATGACCCGCAAGAGCTTCAAGCCTTACTCGATCTGGTCCATCTCCGACAATGACCAATTTAGTATGATGCTCAACCTCACCTTGCATTTTCAAAAAAGTCCGAATAATCAGGTCTACTTCCTTTTCAGGTGACAACCGACCAACAGAAATCAGTACTCGTGTATGCTCATTTGCATTCCATTGCTCTCTGAGCAACTCCGATCTTTTATTCGGATTAAATAATTGGGTATCAACACCTCTCCCCACCACCCTTAACTCACCGCTTACTCCCATTTGTTTTAAAGCATGCTGTGTATCTAAACTTGGCACACAAGTCACGTCTGTCTTATTGTGAAACCATGTTAAATATTTTGAGATAGGTTTAACGAGAAAAGGAAACTCAAAGTATCGACTAAACTCTTGAAAGGCAGAGTGAAAACCACTTGAAACAGGAATATTCTGAGATTTAGCTACCATTAGACTCGCAAATCCCAATGGTCCCTCTGTCACAATATGCACAACATCTGGCTTAAATACCTCAACCGCTTTTGAGATTTTAGAAAACTGTGGCCAACCGAACTGTAAGGTGGGATATTTCGGAATCGCTTGAGCATGCACCCAACACTCTGCATCAGGTTTAAACCGTCTACATTTCACTTTGGGTTGAGGTCGTATCAACAAAATTTGATGACCTCGCTTCTGCAAACCCAGACATAAATTCATCAGCGAGTTTGCAACACCATTAATCTCTGGTGACCATGTCTCAGTCACAATGGCAATTTTTAATTGAGGATGTCGTTTAGGCTGATCAGCCTCAGGGAGAAGAATAAAATCCTCAAATGACGTATTTTTTTTGATATCCAATAATTCAAAGAGTTTTTTTTGTTTTATTACTTGCATGTTTAGGAGTGCCATCATCACACCTTTTATTAATGTTATTCCTAAAATTTAAAAGAACATAATTTCAATATGATGATGGTTTCATGACAGCCTTGTCATAAGGCTCATTCAAATTTTCACATTTTTAAGGCTCTTGCTCTTGAACACGATCTACATCACTGCCTAGCTCATTCTCTTGCTTTTGACCAGAGTTAACTGGTGGTTCTTCAATCCGTTTTTCCAAGTTTTCTCCTTGAAGTGCTACAGAGGATTCTGATGATGTCCGATCTTCTAATTGTTTAGTTTCTTGTTCAGCGTTAACTGCAACTGGTTTCAAACTGCCTTCAACAATTGTATAAACCTGTCCATTAGAAAAATCGATGTGCTGTTTATCACCATGTAACAGTGGAAATCCAACGATTTGCTCGTACTGCTCTGCACGGTTAAATTTTTGTTGAACAGAATCATAAATCCAGTAAATAAAACGACGATCTTGAAGCGTTTTATCCTCTGACAGATCAGAGAGCACTACATCATAGTAACCATCAAAATTCACATCCATATAACCAATACTATTGGGAAACGCTTGAAAGCCTTCAAGTATTTGCATGCTTTTTTGATTGGCTTTGTCAAACACCTCGATACGTGTCATAAATCGTTTGAAAGGATAGTTAGCTTTAGATATGCCATAGAAATTAAAACTCACATCAGACATATTTTTTACTTTAAAAGCAGGCTCGAATTTCTTTATTCGAATCACACCCGCATGATTGACCAATGTAGATTTAAATACATTCGTTTTATAGTTAAGCTGTCCTTTCAACTCTTGAATTGCATTTGAATCATCACTCGGTTGTTCTGCTTTAAAAAGAACTTGATCGCCTTTTTGCTCCCCTTTTAATTGGATAGTGACGTTGTCTTTGAAGGAAGTAAGCGTTGCATTTGGATGAAGCACATCCATATAAAGACTCAAAAAATATTCGTTGTCTGTTGACCTCAATAACCGCTGCATTGATATGCGAACATTATCTAAGACAAGCTCAGCATCACTATTTGGCGTTTTTTGCTCAATATCAGTTGTTTGTTGCGCCCATCCACAGATTGGCAAGATCGCCAATAAGTAACATACAAACGTTAATTTCATTCCCAACCTCAATCCTTGAGTTATTAAGTGTTCTTGTTAGATACTGATTATTGTGTTTAGCTAAGCCTCTGTCGACTGCAACTTAATCTACCTGTCATTGAGTTACTTTTTAATGACTATTTTTATCATGCCTGTCGTCTTTTTTTTCAATGCATTACAAAAAGACAAGTCTCAGAATTCAAAGTTCCTAAAATATCGGTGACTTATTATCAATATCCTGAGGTTATGAAAATGATTAAAATTAGTTTTGGATTTAATCAGTAAATGGCCTAAATAGGGTTTAGCAATATAAAAATAATTTCACCAAATAAGATATGAACCTTCACTTTATATTTAGCTTTTGGGAGATATAAAAAAGGATAGAATTTAAAAATAAGAAATAGACAACTAAAATTAAGAATTAATCCAAACTAATTATTCGGCTTTGCAAAGCCCAAGTTTCTAAGTTCACACTTACACCCTTTAATGGTATTTGTCTTAGCTGACAAATCATTTTTAACTGTTCAATCCTCTCAACTTTATGATCTATGATTGGTTTGATTTTGTCTTGCTTTCTACGTTGATCAATATAAGCATTTTTTCCAACATACACTTCCACCATGGATTCTGCAGGCAATTGCAATGTATAAATTGGTCGTGTTTCCAGTTGAACTCTTCTCCAAATCTGATTATCGATTATCGCTTCAGTAAGCTTAGAAGAATGATATCCAAACTCAACAGAACTTAAATTTTTTACAATTCGGATTTCTTCCTCGTAAGCCCATTCTTGCATCTTGTATAGCAAAGCATGCTTCAATAAATCCTCCTTAGTACGCCAATTCAAGTTTTCAGAATCTCCCACAATCATTAGGTCATCAATATTGGCTTTTAAAACTCCTTTTGGAACAGTCTTTAAATATCTAAGCTCTCCTTTGGTTGAAGGTATAATAAATTTATTATCATCATCAAAACCTGCTTTTTTTGTATCTACACCAATAACTATTCCTCTATGACTATCACCATAATGTGCCCGCATTAATGGATTAAGGGCAGATCTTGTTAAGCTCAAGACCGCATATTTTCTTGAGAAATTAATTCTAAATGCATTAATAGCAACTGACACTGGAACATCTAAATTATAAAAACCAAATCCTGTACATTCAAATGGGTCATTCAAATCTTCTAGATTTGAAAACCCCAAGCTATTTGTCTCTAATATTTTTAAACCCGCCTCAAAACCCACATACTTATATAAAATCATTATTCTTATCCCACAAAAAAACCCCGCTTTCGCAGGGTTTTTTATAGCATAAAAATCAGCTAGATAAGAAAATTAGTTCTTTTCTTTGTCTACGATTTTGTTTGCTTGAATCCAAGGCATCATCGCACGCAATTTAGCACCAGTGACTTCGATACCGTGAGCAGCGTTTTGACGACGACGAGCAGTCATAGATGGGTAGTTCAATGCACCTTCTTGGATGAACATCTTCGCATATTCACCAGATTGAATACGTTTAAGCGCATTACGCATCGCTTCACGAGACTGTTCGTTGATTACTTCGACACCAGTAACATATTCACCGTACTCAGCATTGTTAGATACAGAGTAGTTCATGTCCGCGATACCGCCTTCGAACATTAAGTCAACGATCAATTTAAGTTCGTGTAGACATTCGAAGTAAGCCATTTCTGGCGCATAACCAGCTTCAACAAGAGTTTCGAAGCCCATTTTAACAAGTTCAACAGCACCACCACAAAGAACTGCTTGCTCACCGAAAAGGTCAGTTTCAGTTTCTTCACGGAATGAAGTTTCGATAATACCTGTACGACCGCCACCAACACCTGAAGCGTAAGAAAGCGCAAGGTTACGTGCATTACCAGAAGCATCTTGGTGAATCGCGATAAGATCAGGAACACCTGAACCACGTTGGTATTCAGAACGTACAGTGTGACCAGGTGCTTTTGGAGCAACCATGATTACGTCTAAGTCAGCACGTGGAACAACTTGGTTATAAAGAACAGAGAAACCATGAGCAAATGCTAGAGTAGCACCTTGCTTGATGTTTGGCTCAATTACATCACGGTAAAGTTGAGCTTGGAATTCATCTGGAGTCAAGATCATTACTACGTCAGCTTGAGCTACAGCAGCAGGAACTTCAGCAACTTTAAGACCAGAATTTTCAGCTTTTTTCCAAGAAGCAGAACCAGCACGTAAACCAACAGTTACGTCAACGCCAGAATCTTTAAGGTTAAGCGCGTGAGCGTGACCTTGTGAACCGTAACCAATGATTGCTACTTTCTTAGATTGGATGATAGATAAGTCGCAGTCTTTATCATAAAAAATTTGCATTGCTGTCTCCGCTAAAATGCTTTGGCTTCCGTTTGATTAGCGAATGTTAATGTGGTTCGCCAACCCCCTCCTCTCGGAGGAGGGAAGAATTTGTTAATAAAAAATTAGATTGTTAAAACTTTTTCGCCACGTGCGATACCAGACACACCTGAACGTACAACTTCAAGAATGGTATTCTCTGCCAAAGCATCAATAAAACCATCAATTTTCTCAGTTGTACCCGCGATTTGAATCGTGTAAGTCGTTGGTGTTACATCCACGATTTGTCCGCGGAAGATATCTGCTGTGCGTTTAATTTCAGCACGCGCAGACCCCAATGCTTTTACTTTGATTAACATCAATTCACGTTCAATGTGTGAACCTTCAGAAAGGTCAACCACCTTAACCACTTCAACAAGTTTGTTGAGTTGTTTTGTGATTTGCTCAATCTTGTGATCATCACCATAAGTCGTCAATGTCAAACGAGACATTGTTGGGTCTTCTGTTGGCGCAACGTTCAAAGTTTCAATGTTATAGCCACGTTGTGAGAACAAACCCACTAAACGTGAAAGCGCGCCAGATTCGTTCTCAATGAGAACAGAGATGATATGTCTCATGCTGTGCGCTCCCCTTTAGATAACCACATATCTGTCATAGATTGACCCGCGATTAACATCGGATAAACATGCTCAGTACGGTCAACCATCACGTTGATGAATACACATTTATCATTAATCGCCATTGCTTCTGCAAGCTTCGATTCAAGCTCATCGGCATGATCAATTTGAATACCTACATGTCCGTAAGCTTCCATCAACTTCGCAAAGTCAGGCAATGACTCAACATATGAACTTGAGTGACGACCTTCATAATTCATATCTTGCCATTGTTTCACCATACCTAAAGCACGGTTGTTTAAGCACAAGATTTTAACATTTAGGCCATATTGCTTACATGTTGAAAGCTCTTGGATACACATCTGAATGGATGCTTCACCTGTAATACAAACAACTTGTTGGTCAGGGAATGCAAGCTTAGCCGCCATCGCATATGGAAGACCAACACCCATCGTGCCTAAGCCACCTGAGTTAATCCATTGACGTGGACGTGTGTATTTGTAATACAACGCACCAAACATCTGATGTTGACCAACGTCAGAAGTGATGATTGCTTGGCTGTTCGTTACTTTATCTAAAGCTTGAACAACTTGTTGAGGTTTCATCGTACCGTCAGTTGGTTTTTCATATTTCAAACCATGAACCTGACGCCACTCATTGATTTGTTTCCACCAATCCGCAATAGCTTCAGGGTTCGGCTTAGAAATATTCAGCTGTTTTAATTGCGCTAACATTTCTTGAAGAACTGGCTCTACCGCACCCACGATTGGGATATGCGCCATGATTGTTTTTGAAATCGTAGCAGGATCGATATCAATGTGAATCACTTTCGCATTTGGACAGAATTTTGCAGGATTATTGGTTACACGGTCATCGAAACGCGCACCAACACATAGAATCACATCAGCGTGACCCATGGTCATGTTCGCTTCATATGTCCCATGCATACCCAACATACCAATAAATTGAGGATCATTACCAGGGAATGCACCTAGCCCCATCAATGTATTGGTTACTGGATAACCCAATAGATGTGCTAATTCAGTCAATAAATGTGATGCATTGCCTTGAACAACACCACCGCCCGTATAAATAATAGGACGTTTAGCATTGATCAATTCATCAATAGCTTTGCGGATCTGACCAGTATGACCACGGTGTGGCGGCTGGTAAGAGCGCATTTTTACTTTTTCAGGATATTCGTATGCAAATTTTTCAGCAGGGTTTGTTGCATCTTTTGGAATATCAACAACCACAGGACCTGGACGACCTGATGACGCGATATAGAAAGCTTTTTTAATAACCGCTGGAATTTCACTCGCATGACGCACTTGGAAACTGTGTTTCACGATTGGACGAGAAATACCCACCATATCCGTTTCTTGGAATGCATCTTCACCAATCAAATGGCTTGCAACCTGACCAGACAAAATCACCATTGGGATTGAGTCCATGTAAGCTGTCGCGATTGGTGTCACAGTGTTAGTCGCACCTGGACCCGAAGTCACCAGTACAACACCTGTCTTACCTGTTACGCGCGAGTATGCATCTGCCATATGACCAGCAGCTTGCTCATGACGCACGAGGTAATGATTAATTTTGTCTTGTTTGAATAGCGCGTCGTAAATGTGTAAAACTGCGCCGCCTGGATATCCAAAAACATGTTCAACGCCTTCGTCCGCCAATGCGCGAACAAGCATTTCACCACCAGATAAAAGTTCCAACGTATTCACCCTAATCTTATTTCCACGACGGTTATGGGAGACATAAGTCGTGTTTCATTCATTCGTTTGTATGCACTGTTATAGCACACATATTTCATCGTTTTTGCTGCAATAATAAAATTTTTCGATCACAACCGTTTGAGTTGCGACTGCATATTCAACATGTTGGGATAAACATATTTCTGCTATTTCATTGTCTCGGCTTAGAGACAACGTTATTGCAAGCTATGATATTTATTCGAAGGGTGATCGAACAAAACATATAAAACTAGAGCAGCATTTTTAGTTTTTTCACGACCAAAGTCAAGGTTTGCCGAAACCTTTTTATTGTTTATTTACCAACCGATTATTTTTCAAACGATAACTTTTGGTTGGATGATTTATAAAAAAAATTTCAAACACTTATTTTTAATATTTATATAAAACAATTTATACGCAAAATGATTTTTTTGATTAAAATAAAACCAATTAATCTTCATCAGTATCCAGCAAAATGCTGCGATATAAACGTGTAAAAGAACTCACTCCCCTCATATTTCTTTATAGGTGAAGTCATGAATTCACTAGCATCATCTTTAAAACTTTCTTGTTTAGCATCAACGGTTTTTTTCGTTTCTATTTATTCATCTATGGTGCAGGCAAAAGAATATTACAAATGGGTCGATCAAAATGGTTCAACCCACTACACCACCACCCCACCACCAAAATCAGCAAAAAAGAAAGGTAAAGTTGAAACATATGGTTGGAAAGCACCAACAACCTCAGTCAATACCAATACGAACCCGAGCGAAGCTCCTCAAACCTCACAGACTCAAACGCTACCAACGCAACAGCACACAAACGGTGCTTCAAATACTGAGTCACAAAACACAAATGCTGCTCCATTAAGCGAAACTCAAGTTTCAAATGAGTGAAATTGTCTTTTTGATCTTAATTTAAGTTTTGCGTCCATTTTCAGTTTGTAAAATTCACTTTTAGGTGCGTTTTGCGCTATGCTGTGCGCTAAATTTTTTAACCGTTCTCTTGTATTACGTATATGACTACTCACATTGACTCTGAATACCAAGCCAGTGCGATTGAGCCCCAAGTTCAACAGGACTGGGAATCTCGCAAAGCCTTTAAAGTTGCCGACACTGTAGAAGGTCCACGTCGATATATCCTCTCGATGTTCCCTTACCCAAGTGGCAAACTGCATATGGGTCATGTACGTAACTACACGATTGGTGATGTGATCAGCCGCTTCCACCGTCTAAAAGGTGAAACTGTATTACAACCAATGGGTTGGGATGCGTTTGGTTTACCTGCTGAAAATGCTGCGATTGCACACCAAGTTGCACCGGCAAAATGGACCTTTGAAAATATCGATTACATGCGTAATCAGCTTAAAAAATTAGGTCTTGCGGTGGATTGGGATCGTGAATTTGCAACGTGTACACCAGAATATTATCGCTGGGAACAATGGTTATTCGTTCAGCTTTATAAAAAAGGCTTAATCTACCGTAAGCTTTCAACGGTAAATTGGGACCCTGTAGACCAAACTGTACTTGCAAATGAACAAGTAGAAAATGGTCGTGGTTGGCGTTCAGGTGCATTGGTTGAAAAACGTGATATTCCAATGTACTACTTCCGCATTACCGATTATGCACAAGAATTACTTGACGATTTAGATACCTTAAAAGACGGTTGGCCACAACAAGTGTTGACCATGCAACGTAACTGGATTGGTCGCTCACAAGGGATGGAAATCACCTTCCCTTCAGCAAATCCTGAAATTTATGCAGATGGCTTAACAGTCTTTACCACGCGTGCCGATACCTTAATGGGCGTTACGTATGTTGCAGTTGCAGCAGAACACCCTATGGCGCTTAAAGCTGCTGAAACTAACCCTGAATTGGCTGCATTTATTGAAGAATGCCGTATGGGTTCTGTGGCAGAAGCCGACCTCGCTACTGCTGAAAAGAAAGGCATGGCAACAGGTTTGTCAGTTAAGCACCCTGTAACAGGTGAAGAAGTTCCTGTTTGGATCGCAAACTATGTATTGATGTCATACGGTTCAGGTGCGGTGATGGCGGTGCCTTCACACGATGAACGTGACTTTGAATTTGCCAATAAATATGGTTTAACCATCAAGCAAGTGATTGATGCTAAAGGTGCTGATGATGCAGACTTTGATGCAACTCAGTGGCAAGAATGGTACGGCTCAAAAGACGGCAAACTGGTTAATTCAGGTGAATTTGACGGTTTAGATTTCCAAGGTGCATTCGATGCATTCTTAGCGAAACTAGAACCTCAAGGTCTTGCCAATGTAAAAGTTCAATTCCGTTTACGTGATTGGGGTGTTTCTCGTCAACGTTATTGGGGTTGTCCAATTCCAATGATTAACTGTCCAACTTGTGGTCAAGTACCAGTACCTGAAGATCAACTTCCTGTTGTACTTCCAACTGACGTTGTGCCAGATGGTTCAGGTAACCCTCTCAACAAGATGCCTGAGTTCTATGAAACGAAATGTCCAAGCTGTAACGGCGACGCACGTCGTGAAACAGATACGCTGGATACATTTGTAGAATCATCTTGGTACTATGCGCGTTATGCATCTCCTGACTATACTGGTGGTATGGTTAAACCTGAAGCGGGTCAAACGTGGTTGCCTGTAAACCAATACATCGGTGGTGTTGAACACGCGATTCTGCATTTGTTATATGCACGTTTCTTCCACAAATTGATGCGTGATGAAGGTGTAGTACAAGGTAACGAACCATTCACCAACTTGTTAACGCAAGGTATGGTACTTGCTGATACCTATTACCGCGAATCTGAATCAGGTAAGAAAACGTGGTTCAACCCTGCGGATATCGAACTTGAGCGTGATGAAAAAGGTCGTATCACATCTGCAAAATACAAAGGTGATGGTCAAGACGTTATCGTTGGCGGTCAAGAAAAAATGTCGAAATCGAAAAATAACGGTATCGACCCACAATCTATTATTGACCAATACGGCGCAGATACGGCACGTGTATTTATGATGTTTGCTGCGCCACCAGATCAATCTTTAGAATGGTCTGATGCAGGTGTAGAAGGTGCTAACCGTTTCTTAAAACGTGTATGGCGCTTGGCAACTGGTTTCCTTGAACAAGGTAATACTGCATCAGCGATTGATAAAGCTGCGCTTTCAACTGCGGCTCAAGACTTACGTCGTAAGACTCACGAAACCATCCAAAAAGTGGGTGATGACATCGAACGTCGTCATGCATTTAACACTGCGATTGCAGCGATGATGGAACTTCTGAATGCAAACAATAAGTTTGAAGCGAAAGATGATAACGATGTTGCTGTTGCACGTGAATCTATTACAACGCTTTTAACTTTGCTTGCACCATTTGCACCGCATTTAAGTGAAACATTATTGGCGCAGTTTGGTATCGAGTTAAATGCAACATTATTCCCAATCGTGGATGAATCTGCATTAACACGTAATACGCAAACAATCGTGGTTCAGGTGAATGGTAAACTTCGTGGTAAGTTAGAAGTGTCTGTAGATGCATCTAAAGATGATATCTTGGCAATGGCAAAAGCATTACCTGAAGTTCAACAGTTCTTAACTGGCCCAACTAAGAAAGAAATTGTGGTACCAAATAAATTAGTGAATTTGGTGGTTTAAGAACCTTAAAGCCTCCCTGAGTAAGATATAAAGCACAGCTTTAGATCAAAGCGCAAGAAAGGGAGGTTTGGAGGGATTTAATCTCCCTTGCGAAGCATTGCTTCTCACCTCTTTTAAAAGGAGGGGAATATAAGGATTTCACAATTCCCAAACAAAGCCCGTTGCCAGTCAACGGGCTTTGCACATACAATCAGAATATTCAAAATTTATCCTGCGTCTCAGGAAATACACAGAGGATCTACAATGCATTTGAGCAAACGTTTAGCTATTGCTGTTCTAACTTTAGGCTTAAGCGCAACTATGGTCGGCTGTGGATTTCATCTAAAAGGGACCAATCCAACTTCAACGCCACTGGCTTATACAAAGCTTGAATTAGCACTCCCTGCCAATACTTCTGATTTAGAGCGTAAACTCAGTGTTTATCTCACTGCTGCAGGTGTGCAACTAAGTAACTCTAACGATGCATATGTATTGCGTATCATTGACTATAAGCCAATTCGCCATGAGCTCAACGGCAAACTCATTGAAGTTCTACTCAGACTTTCTGTGACTTTCCAAATCGAAGATCGTCAAGGTAACTTGGTGACAAAACCTCGAACTTTAAATGCGACACGTACATATCAATATAATGTTGCAACCGTGAACACAGATGATCAACAAAATAAATATCTCAGTGAAATCTTAATTGACGATGTCGCTCAACAGATCTCTCGTCAAATTGCTGCAAACCGTCTGCCAAAAGCAGAAGCAAATGTACTGTTACCTGTGCAACAAACTTTTGAACCTACTGCTTCTGAAAATCCGTAACTCAGAATGAAGTTAGATTATCTACAAGCATTAAAACGTGTAAACGAAGCACGTGGTGCATGGGTATTACATGGTCAAGAACCTTTACTTGAGCAAAATCTTTTAGATGCTTTCCGTCAAAGTTGGATCATCAATCACGTGGAAAGAGAACGCTATGACATCCAAAGCGTTGCTGATTGGAAAAATGTATTTAATGCACTCAACAGCCTTTCTCTTTTTTCACAAAATCTCGCAGTAGAGGTCCATGGCAACATTAAGCCAGATGCCAATGCGTTAAAGTTACTCAAGCATTATATCCAGCATAATGAACACAACTTGTTGTTGATCATTATGCCTAAGCAAGATAGTAGTAGCTTAAAGTCGGCGTTTTTTCAAACGATTGAAGCCAATGGCGTCTTGGTTCCTCTTACAGCAACTTATGCGCAAGATCGTCAGCGTATACTCAGCATAGAAGCTGATAAAATTGGGATTCAACTGAGCCAAGATGCATGGCAATGGCTCGAAGTCCACCACGAACATAATTTATTGGCTGCTAAAAACAGCTTAATGCGTCTGGCAGACACGTTCCCCGATGTACAGCATCTTGAAATGCAACATTTGCTCGAATGCTTACAAGATCAATCACGCTATACCACTTTTGACTTAAGCGATGCATTAATTTCAGGCAACCTAAGCCAAGCGATCAAAATATACCAATATTTAGTCGAAGCTGGCGAACCACATAGTTTGGTCTTATGGACGGTAAGCAAAGAAATGCGCTTACTGATGCAACTTTTTGAGCAACCACAAAATGCATTACAACTCGGCATCTGGAAAACCAAAGTCAGTCTTTATCAACAAGCCTTGAGACGTCTTAATCCCAAGCAATTTCTCACATGGCCACAATTGCTATTAAGAATCGATGCTGCCATCAAAGGCAAAAATAATGAAAATCCAGAACACCTCATACAACAAGCCATTGCTGAATTATGTGGAAAAACCTTGTTTGCTTAGTTAACGAGCAAGGTCTATTTATAACTATAAAAATGATTATTGATTTTATTTAAGAAAAATACACTTTTTATCCTTATTTCATCATTATAATTCTCTCAATTTCCGTCATTTTTCAATATCGCCATGCAAAAAATAAAACCAACGAAATTGATTATCATCGCGATCATTACGATTGCAGCTATCGCTTTAGCTTGGTATTTCTTTAAACCTAAAGATGAGCAACCTCAGTTTATTACCGCTGAAGTGACACGTGGTGATATTGAAAACTCTGTCCTTGCAACAGGTGTATTAGAAGCGACCAAAATGGTTAGCGTTGGTGCACAGGTTTCAGGTCAGGTAAAAAAAATGTATGTACAACTGGGTGATCAAGTCAAACAAGGTCAACTGATTGCTCAAATCGATTCCGTTCGTCAGGAAAATGATCTAAAAACAGCTGAAGCCAGCATTAAAAATCAGTTGGCTCAATTGGCAGTCAAACAAGCAAATCTGACTAAAGTTGAGGCGGAATATAATCGCCAAAAAGCCATGTATGCCCAAGATGCAACTTCTCGTGCCGAATATGAGTCCGCATTAGCAAGTTATAAAACTGCTCAAGCCGATATCGTCGCGATGAATGCTCAAATCGAGCAATCTCGTTTATCACTGGCTACGACTAAAGAAGATTTAGGCTATACCCGTATCGTTGCTCCGATGGATGGCACAATTGTGGCAATTGTGACTGAAGAAGGTCAAACAGTGAACGCGAATCAAAGCGCGCCAACCATCGTGAAATTAGCAAAACTTGACACCATGACGGTTAAGGCTGAAATTTCTGAAGCAGATGTTATGCGTGTTGAGGAAGGTCAAACTGTTTATTTCACTACTTTAGGTAATAGCGAGAAAAAGCATTACGCAACACTGCGTCAAGTTGAACCTGCACCTAACTCAATCAATACAGAAACCAACAACTCAAATTCATCTTCATCAAGCACAGCTGTGTATTACAACGCTCTATTCGATGTTCCTAATGAAGATGGAAAATTGCGTATTGATATGACTGCACAAGTTTATATCGTGTTAGATGAAGTAAAGAATGCACTGACTATTCCATCTTCTGCTGTTCAAAGCTCAAATCGTCCTGCTCGCCAGCGTGGTGCAAATGCGGGTTCAAATGCACAAGAACGTAATGAAAAAGCTCGTGGTGAAGGGCGTGCCGAACGTTCATCAGCTGATCGTCCTAAGCGTTTAGAATTAACCGCTGAGGAAAAGACATTAGTCGATCAAGGTAAAGCTTCCATGGCTATGGTACGCGTACTTCAAGCAGATGGCACAGTCAAACCGACCCCTGTTCTTATCGGTCTAAATAACCGTGCAACAGCACAAGTTTTACGCGGTTTAAAATTAGGCGATAAAGTTGTAATTGCGGATGGCTCTGATTCATCAAATGACTCAGCTAAACGTGGCGCACGTGGTGGCGCTGGTCCAATGAGAATGTAATTATGAGTCAGACGAGAACACCTCTACTCGAGGTCAAAAACCTGACCCGTGAATTCCCTGCTGGTGAATCTACTGTGCAAATTCTAAAAGGGGTAAATCTTGAGATTTATCCTGGAGAATTGGTTGCCATTGTAGGTCAATCAGGCTCAGGAAAATCAACACTGATGAACATCTTAGGATGTTTAGATAAACCGACCAATGGTAGCTACAAGGTTAAGGGACGCGAAACACGTGAGCTAGAACCAGACGAACTTGCTCAATTACGCCGTGAATATTTCGGATTTATCTTCCAGCGCTACCATTTACTTGGTGACTTAAATGCAGCTGGTAATGTCGAAGTCCCTGCGATCTATGCCGGCGCTGATGCTTCTGAACGCCATGATCGTGCGGTTCAACTTTTGTCCGATTTAGGGCTAGGTGAAAAAACCCAAAACCGCCCAAGTCAACTTTCAGGTGGTCAGCAACAGCGTGTTTCGATTGCTCGCGCGTTGATGAATGGCGGTGATGTTATTCTCGCCGATGAGCCTACTGGGGCATTAGATAAAAACAGCGGTATTGAAGTGATGCGTATTTTACGCGAGCTGAATGCCAAAGGTCATACCATCATTCTCGTTACTCATGATCACAATGTTGCCAAAAATGCGACTCGTATTATTGAGATTTCAGACGGTAATATTATTTCTGATGAACCCAATGTTCCTGAGATTGATGATGGCTTTGAACGTGAAGAATTGATTCGTGCTGAGCAAAAGAAAACATCGTCTTGGCGTTCAGCTTTAGACCGTTTAGGTGAAGCTTTCCGCATGGCGCTTCTGGCCATGAATGCTCATCGAATGCGTACTTTTTTGACCATGCTCGGAATCATTATCGGGATCGCATCTGTCGTTTCGGTTGTCGCACTTGGTAATGGATCACAAAAACAAATTTTAGAAAATATTAGTAGTTTGGGCACCAATACCATTACGGTCTACCAAGGACGTGGTTTTGGTGATAACTCCCGATCTTCTCAGGCCAAGACCTTAATCCCTGCTGATGCTGATGCATTAGCGGAACAGCCTTATGTCGATGGAGTCAGTCCTTCAGTCAATAGTTCTGTCACAGGAAGATATAAAGATGTAGAGGCATCCACGACAGTCAATGGCGTGAGTGAAGACTTTTTCTATGTGCGTGGTTTAACGTTTAAATCAGGTCAACCATTTGACAAACATAGTGTTACTGAACAAGCCCAAGATGTTGTGATTGATACCAATACCCAAAAGACATTCTTTAGCGATGGTACGGATCCTATTGGACAAGTAATTCTATTGGGCAGTGTACCTAGTCGTATTATTGGTATCGTAGATGCTCAACAAGGTGCAATGGGTAATTCAGATAGTCTTAATGTCTATCTCCCTTACTCAACCGTCATGAGTCGAATGCTTGGACAGTCGAATGTGAGAAGCATCATCGTTCGTGTAAAAGATGAATATTCAAGCACTGCTGCTGAAAATGCAATCTTGAATTTACTCGTTCAACGCCACGGGGCGCAAGACGTGTTCACTCAAAATGCGGACAGTATTCGTGAAACCATCCAGCAAACTACCGCTACAATGACTTTACTCATTTCTGCGATTGCTGTGATTTCTTTAGTCGTTGGTGGTATCGGTGTCATGAACATTATGTTGGTGTCTGTCACTGAACGAACGCAAGAAATTGGTGTGCGAATGGCCGTGGGTGCTCGACAAAGCGATATTTTGCAACAATTCCTGATTGAAGCCGTATTAGTGTGTATTTTAGGCGGTATCCTTGGGGTGTTATTATCACTGGGAATTGGTCAGCTGATTACACACTTTGCTGGTGGCACGTTCCAAATGGCGTATTCAACCACATCAATAATAGCTGCATTCGTTTGTTCAAGTTTAATCGGGATCGTATTCGGTTTTATCCCAGCACGAAATGCTGCTCGTTTAAATCCTGTCGATGCACTGTCAAGAGAATAATAAGGTATAACTATGCGTAATCAACTTCATAAACTGTTCATGACCTTAGCATTAACAGGCTCTTTAGTCGGCTGTGCGGCTGTAGTGAAAACGCCTTATCAAGCTCCTGCAGCCGATATTCCACAGGGCTTTCAAAACAGCCAACAACACAGCCAAAATATCCACCAACAGGCTTTTCATGATCAATGGTGGACATTATTTGGTGATGCACAGCTCAACCAATTGGTTGAACAAGTGATTGCCCGTAATACTGATTTAGCTGTTGCTGGGATTAATTTGCAACAAGCACGCATTCAAGCCAAGCAATCTGAAAGTCAGCAAGGTGTGCGTATTGGCAATGCAGGTGCATCGGTCGGTCATCGTTTTAGTTTAGATGGTGATGGTGATTCTTCAAATGGTATTTCACTGAACTATCCTGGCTTAAGCTATGAGCTGGATTTATTCGGTAAATTGGCCAATCAAACTGAAGCATCTCGATGGGAAGCACTTGCGACTGAGCAAGATTTACAAGCCACTGCACAAAGCCTGATTGCAACAACTGCACAATTGTATTGGCAATTGGGATATCTTAATGAACGCCTATCTGTGGCTCAACAAAATTTGGCGAGTACGCAGAAAACTTATGAATTGGTGCGTACCCAATATCGTGCTGGGGCTGTCTCTGGACTTGATTTGACTTCAGCCGAACAAGCAGTTCAAAGTCAAAAAGCTACGTTAAGCCAGATCGAACAGCAAAAAGTTGAAACACGGACTGCTCTTGCAGTTTTACTGAATCAACCTGTTCAACAGTTGAATATTGCGGAGCCACAGCGCTTACCACGTTCTGCCCTACCTCAAATTCAATCGGGCTTACCTGCTGAACTTTTATCCCGTCGTCCTGACTTGCAGGCAGCTGAGTTACGTTTACGTAAAGCATTGGCGAACAAAGATGCCAATAAGGCCAGCTATTATCCTTCGATTAATTTAACTGGCAGCATTAGCACAGGAGGCGCAAGCACATCACTCAGCAACGTGCTGTCGAATCCTGCTGCGATATTGGGTGCGGGTCTTACGCTCCCTTTCCTGCAATGGAATGACATGAAGCGTGATTTGCGTGTCAATGAACTTGAATATGAAAAGTCTATTATTCAATACCGTCAGACGCTATATAAAGCATTTGCCGATGTTGAAAATGCGTTATCCGCACGTAATGAAATAGACAAACAAGTCGCTTTACAAGAACGTAATGTTCAACTCGCTGAGAAAACGGAACAACTCACCCAAGTCCGTTATAAAAATGGTGCTGTGGCGCTGAAAAATTTGATCGATGCCCAGCGCACGACACGTGAAGCACGTTTAAGTTTGGTTCAAGCCAAACAAACTCAGTACAATGCTTATGTGACGTTATTGCAAGCATTGGGTGGAAGTCCGATTCAGCAATTGCCTTAAACAAAAAAGCCCGAAAGGGCTTTTTTATTATAGAAAATTCCAAAACTTCAAATAATTATCAAACCCACGTCCTCGTGTTTGCATAATAAATTCAATAAACGAAGTAAAACACAATAACCCTATATAAGCGCATAGAATACATATTAAATAGTGAGTGAGTCCAAATTTATTTGAATTTAAGCTAACACCTTCAACCTCACAAGCATCATGATCATCTTTAAAAGAATAATTTCTATTAAACACATGAATAAATAGATTACCTAATAATGAAATAAGATAATAAAAGAAAAAGAAAGATCGAGCATAGTTAATAATTTTGTTTCGTTTTAAACTTCCAGCCTCATCAACCACATATTCATATTTCGAATTAATATTATTTTCTTTAAAAACATAATCATTGTCAAAGAATGTATACCAAGATTTTTTAAATATACCAAACACTTTTGAATAATAATTTTTTTTCTTAATATGTTTATATTCCTCACCTTCCATGTAATTCACTACAAATTGCCAACAAGATGAAAACTTCAATAGATCTTTTTCATCACTGACTTTTCTAACCAAATAAAAAGGTTGCTCAATATCTTCCTTAAACTTAAATTTAATTTCATGATATTCGATATCTGACTTTATATTTATTTTCTCTACAGTCACATTTAAATCATCCCAATCAACAACAAACTCTTTATCATCAATTTTAGGGAAATATACTTTTTTTAAAGTTCGATTGAATCTAATGGGAAATTGACGAAATGAAATAAAATTTTTCACTCCAATCAACCATATTATGAATATAAATCCTCCAATAAGTATAAACACTGATAATACTATAAAAATATACTGATCTTGTAAAAATTTAGTGAATAAAGCAGGTATTAAATAAGTTAGTGGCATTAAAATAAAAAATAGGCCGATTAAGCCTAATCCTACAATTCCGCCTCTTCCATAAAAACTTTTATCATAAAATTCAATACAATCATTGGTTAATTCTCGAATATAACCATAATCAACAGGCTCTACCTTAGGTAAGTCTTCAATTAAATACGACTGTAAGTGATCTATATTCTGAGCTTTCGGATATTTGGTAGTAACACCATATAGCTTATGATAGAGCATAATATTCCTATTGAGCGATTGCTTTTAGTGAAATGTCAAATTGGGATTTCAATTGATCTAAAGTTTTGTATCTATCATTTTTTAGAGTCCCGAACGAGCTCCTTTCGACCCAATCTTGTAGTGCATTATCTTTATATTTAGCTATCATAATTGACAATCCTATCATCACACCTGCGATAATTAATCCATAAACTCCCAAAATGCTTAATCCTTTGAATAATGCATAACTGAAACCTAAGCCAAGAATTCCATTTATAAATTGTAAAGTCATTAATTTGTAATTACCTTCTACACGAGAATCGGTAGCGTCTAATAAATCCATGACTCCAACAGCAAGAGCAGCTCCCCCACCTAGCAATCTAGCACTTAGGTTAAGTGAAGTTTTCATAAATCCAGCTTGTTTTGTAAGAACATCACCAAACTGTGCAAACGAAGCAATTGCTGCCATCGCACCTGCATAAGCTCTATAACTATTATTCCGGGCATCATGCGCCATCACTTCATCACCATAGGCATCATCCCATAACTTTACAAAAACCCAAGTTTGGAATGCACCAATAATTAAAGAACTACCAGCTAAAAACATCTTAGTTACATTGGGGGCAGATCTATTTAGAGTTTCTTGAACTGACGTTTTTACTCTATCACGCCATTGCAGATCAAAATCACTTGAAACCGCATTTTTAAGATCTATATTATCTACTGTCACCGCTTTTAAAGCTTGTTCAAAACTATCAACATTCTTAAAAACCCCTTTTACAATTACAAGGTTTCTTTTCACCACATGTTTTTTCAAATTCGTTTTTGTTGCTAAATCCAAAATATGTTGATCAATCATGAATTTTAAATTTCTTGGATCTGTTTTAATACTCTGCGCTAAAGCAGGATTTTCTCTGGCTGCTGCTAGAATCATCTCTTTTCTTAACACTGAAGCCAATTTACTTGTTCTGATGTTATTTGTAATAAATGGTTCGAATTTCACTCTGTACAATCCAGCATAACTGATTGCGGCTAAACCTGTATTTAATCCATTTAATATACCTTGAGCTAACAGTATATATAAGGAACCAAAAACGACTGCAAAACCACTACCTAATTTATCAACATGACCCTCAACAGTATTTTGAAATGCACCTGCGAAACTTCCCCAAAGCCCATCCCAGGGTATATCTCTAAACTTATTTTCAACATCTGGTTTTAGTTTTTTAAATGAATCTGTCACCTTCGCCTTTAAAACATCTTGATTCAATACAAAAACATTTAGCATATAATTTTTTGAAGAGAATTCATTGTAGCTCATCATCTTTAACAATTTATTTTGAATATTATCAAGCACCCCCATACTACCTAACATCAAAATAATTTCTTTACCGTAAGCTATGCCACTATTCATATCAGATGAATCAAACTGATTAGAAAAGTATGCTACTACTCTATTACAATCCAACCATTTTTCATAAATTTTCGACAAGGGTAAAACATTATTTTCATGTAGCCTCTTCTTTTCATCAGAAAATTTTTTCAGCCAATCCTTTCTTTCTGAATGATCAATTTTACTATGATATTTTCTCCATTCTTCTTCGATCTTTTTTCTCAAATCCTGATGTTTGCTAATTTCAAAATCATAGTCACTTTTTTTCCATACATCACCAGATTTTAAAACTAAATCTGCAGCTCGAGATCTTTGAGTCTCTTTATCTCTAACCTCACCAAACTTATAATTTAATACAAGCCCTTCTCTTACACCCTCTTCAAGAGCTAATAAAGTTTGATGAGTAAATGATTGCTTTTCGTATCCTTTAATAGAATTAGCTGCTACATATTTTTTCTCAACAGCGGTTTCAATTTCTGCCATTAACATGACTGGATCATGTAATGCAACCAATAATCCTTTTCCTTTATTCAATCTTTCTGCTGTATTAAATAAGTTTTTTTTGAATCTACTTATTACCTCATCATGTATTTCCATTATTTTATTAATTGGAACATATTCTAAACCTGTAGTAGACCCTATTGATATCTTAGTCATATGACTACGAAACTTTGAATCTTTGATATGATTATCGATAGTTTTTTTTGTCCATTTATGTGCACTAAAACATATCCAGACATTGCGTTTAGTGTTAGCTTGAGGAACGGTAATTAACATTCCATTTAGTACTCGACTGCCATCAGTGGAGCAAATTTTACATATTGTGTTATTAGTTGATGATAATTGACTAACTTTTAATGTATTTGTTAAACCATGTCTGCTATAACAGGTTATCTCTTTAGGTTTTAACTCATCATAAACATATATATACCCTAAATTTCTCAGACTTTTTAATTCATACGAACCTTTGCCAGAAAGATCTGGATAATTATTAGGCTTATTTATAATTAACTTTCTATTTGTAGATGAGTGATATCCAATTCTAGTTAAATATATTGGCAATCCCTTTTTATTACATGTTTTACAATTTGAATTGTCTGGAAGTTTAGACATCATATTCACCATATATTTTACTCAATATTAAATTTACATCTAATACTGAATTATCTACTTCATATCTAAGTTTCTCATTGATTATTTCAACATCACTTAAATTTATTTTAAAATTATTTTTTTTCGAAAGATTTAACCTGTACCAACCACCATTTATAGATATACTCCAACGTTCAATTTTATTTGATAGATTCAAAAAATTCGGAAATACAGCAGCTAAATGAAGAGCAACTCTCGGATCGTAAACCCTAAAAACATTTTTTTTATTAAAGGATATAATAGAATCAAGAAATAAAGAAAACTCATCAAAATTCAATTTAGTTTCTATTAAATTTTGCAACAAATAAATTTTATCAAATTCAGAAAAATAGGAATGCGTAGTAATTGAAATTAAATCATCCCATATCATTTTTTTCTTATCAAAAGACATTTTGTTCAAATCAATTAATATAGGGCAAATATTTTTATTTTTAAAAACATTTAAGCCCACAAAATAATATGTTAAACCAAATTCATCAAAAAGTTTATGCAGTTCTGGCCAAAAACCAGACTCTAAGATTGCATAATTAGCCTCAGTAAATTGATTAAAATCTAAAGTAATTTGGCTTATTGTATCAATCGAGTTCAATTGCGGCACTTCCACTGTCTGATGCATCTAATGCTTTATACTCACACATAAGACTTGGTAAACTTAAATTTATATTATTACTTACCACAGGTCCTACGAACTTATGTTGCCCCGCTTTCGCCTCAAACTTCCCGCCAGTCGTTGGTAATATCCCAGAACTATTTAGTTTCACTTGTGAGCCGCCTGCGGTTAGATTAATTTCATTCGGACTAGTGATATAAATCGTATCCTCCGTCGAAATAATCTGCACACCCTTTCTTGCAATCAGATCAGCACCATCCCCTTGCGCTTGAATCTCAATCTTGCCTTTGCCTGCATAGAGTCGTGCCCCTTCTTGCGCGGCAAATAAGCTGATCTTTTTGCTGGCATGTCCGATGATGCTGTCTTGCGTGCTGGTGTTAATGCTTCCTTGTGCAATCTGGTTGATCTGCCCATCTGCACTGAGGTGGATGTCTTCGTTACTTTCTACGGCAATTGAACTTGGTGAAGCCAAGAGCATGATCG
>NZ_JBWYIS010000008.1:0-136688 GCF_056779945.1 Acinetobacter sp. ANC_7635
CTGACAAAGATGTCTTTTTACATTCTGAAAATGGTTTATTGGCCTTTGGTCCACCCCCTGCGGAAGAAGACCGTGACCCTGAGTTAATTAACGCGGGTAAAGAGTTTGTAACCCTGCTAGAAGGCGGAGCTTTCTTCCATCATGGTGACTCATTTGCCATGATGCGTGGTGGTCACCTAGATATCGCTGTACTCGGTGCTTTCCAAGTCGCTGAAAATGGTGACCTTGCAAACTGGCATACCGGTGCACCTGATGCCATTCCTGCTGTGGGTGGTGCAATGGACTTAGCCGTGGGTGCGAAGAAAGTCTTCATCACCACCGATCATGTCACTAAAAAAGGCGAGCCTAAAATCGTTGCTGAGCTGACTTATCCTGCGACAGGCTTAAAGTGTGTAGATCGTATCTATACTGACCTTTGTGTGATTGATGTGACGGCAGATGGCATGAAAGTGATTGAGAAAGTTGAAGGCTTATCTTTTGAAGAACTTCAATCGATGACGAGTGCCAAACTCATTGATGCGACTCAAGGCTAATTTATCAATCCTCCCTAAATCCCTCCTTTATTAAAGGAGGGATTTAGGGAGGGATTCAAAGATTTAGGACATAAATAAATGAAAAACGCATACATCATTGATGCCATCCGTACGCCTTTTGGTCGTTATGCCGGTGGTTTGGCGCCTGTCCGTGCGGATGACTTAGGTGCAGTGCCATTAAAAGCGTTAATGGAACGTAACCCTTCTGTGAATTGGAATGTCGTCGATGACGTTTTATTTGGCTGTGCCAACCAAGCCGGTGAAGATAATCGTAACGTCGGTCGTATGTCGGCGCTTTTAGCAGGTATCCCTTATACAGTACCTGCAACCACAGTCAACCGTTTATGTGGTTCATCACTCGATACCGTAGCAATGGCCGCGCGTGCCATTAAAGCTGGTGAAGCTGACGTGATTGTGGCAGGTGGTGTTGAATCTATGTCACGTGCCCCATTTGTGATGGGTAAATCTGAGAGTGCATTTGGTCGTAGTCAAAAGATTGAAGACACCACCATGGGCTGGCGTTTTATCAACCCGAAGCTTAAAGAAATGTATGGTGTTGAAACCATGCCGCAAACGGCTGAAAACGTGGCTGAACAGTTCAATATTAGCCGTGCTGATCAAGACCAATTTGCTTTAACCAGCCAACAACGTACGGCTGCTGCACAAGCACGTGGTTTCTTTGATCAAGAAATCGTGCCTGTGACTATTCCACAGCGTAAAGGTGATGCGGTTGTGGTGGCAAAAGATGAACATCCTCGTGCATCAACCACTTTAGAAGCGTTAACCAAGTTAAAACCTGTTGTAAAAACAGACGGCACAGTAACCGCAGGTAATGCATCAGGCATTAACGATGGTGCTGCTGCGATTCTGATTGCGTCTGATGCAGCTGTAGAAAAATATGGTTTAAAACCACGGGCCAAAGTGATTGGTGCAACCACTGTGGGGGTTGAACCTCGCATTATGGGCTTTGGTCCGGCACCTGCGATTAAAAAGTTATTGGCTCAAACAGGTTTAACACTAGAGCAAATGGATGTGATTGAGCTGAACGAAGCGTTTGCAGCACAAGCATTGGCATGTACACGTGACCTAGGTTTAGCCGACGATGATGCGCGTGTAAACCCAAATGGCGGTGCAATTGCACTAGGTCATCCATTGGGTGCATCAGGTGCGCGTTTGGTGACGACTGCTCTCAACCAACTAGAAGCAACTGGTGGCAAATATGCATTGTGCTCTATGTGTATCGGTGTGGGTCAAGGCATCGCTTTAATTATTGAAAAAGTTTAACAGCAATTTTTGGACAGACGCTTTATGGTGAAACACATGATGAAGCGTAATAGGGATAAGTTATGAGTCAGTTATATGGAAGTTTGTTTTATCAGAATGATGTAAATATCATATTTAGTGATGAAGCACTCGTAAAATATATGTTGCGTGCAGAGGTTGCACTGGCTCAAGCTCAAGCTGAAGTTGGTGTTATTCCCTTAATTGCTGCTGAAACGATTCAACGTGTTGCAGCACAAGAAATTCATTCCATTATTAATTTTGATCATTTGGCACAGTCCAGTGGTCTCGCTGGCAATATTGCAATTCCATTCGTAAAGCAATTCACTGCTGCTGTGAAAAAAATCAATGAAGATGCTTCTCGTTATGTGCATTGGGGTGCGACCAGCCAAGATATCATTGATACGGCCTTTATGCTGCAAGCTCAAGATGCGTTACAGCTGATCGAAAAGCAACTTATCCAGGCTATTCAGGCAACTAAAAAACTGACGATTCAATACCGTGATCAGGTGATGATCGGACGTACATGGTTGCAACAAGGTTTACCGCTTACCTTTGGACATAAAACAGCACGGTGGCTCTCTAGTTTAGATCGAGATTTAAAGCGTGTTCAGCAGTTACAGCAACATGTCTTAACAGCGCAGTTAGGTGGTGCGGTAGGTACTTTAGCTTCATTAACTGAATATGGTTCGGCTGTAGTGAGTACCTACGCACAAAAACTTGGTTTAAATACACCCGTATGTACATGGCATGGGGAGCGAGATCGTGTAGCCGAAATTGCACATGTACTTGCAACGATTACAGGAAACTTGGGCAAGATGGCCCGTGACTGGTCACTCATGATGCAAACAGAAATTGCAGAAGTGTTTGAACCGAGTGGTGCTGGGCGTGGAGGGTCATCGACGATGCCTCATAAGCGTAATCCTGTTGCAGCTGCTTCAATTCTAGCCGCTGCAAATCGCGTCCCTGCATTAATGTCAAGTATCTACCAAAGCTTAGTACAAGAACATGAACGAAGTTTAGGTGCATGGCATGCTGAATGGCTAGCGTTACCAGAGTTATTTCAACTGACGGCGGGCAGTTTAAGTAGAGCAATCGATGTATTTACGGGATTAGAAGTAGATCCTGAAAATATGTTCAGAAATTTAGAGTGCACGCAAGGATTAATCATGGCTGAAGCACTGATGATGTCACTCGCACCTCAGATGGGTCGATTGAATGCACATCATCTTGTGGAAGCTGCTTGTAAGCAAGCAGTTGCCGAACAACGACACTTACTCGATGTTGTACAAAATAATCCAGAAATATTAGCTATTTTTGATCTAGATCAACTCCGTCAGATTTTTAATCCGCAACATTATCTAGGAAATACTCAAGCACAAATAGATGCGGTACTAGAGAGCGTTCAAGGAAGTACACCATAATGACATTAATCAATAATCGTAATGGTCAGCAGCTTGCGGTCTATCGTTTTGGTGACGATACAAAACCAAGCATCATTTTTTCAAACTCACTGGGCACTGATCATGGCATGTGGCAAGCCCAAATTGATTATTTTTCCAAAGATTATGATGTGATTTGCTACGACACACGTGGTCATGGAAGAAGTAGTGTCATTGAAAATACCACAATCATTGATTTAGCCAATGATGTCCTTGATGTACTCAATCATTTCTCTATAGAAAAAGCGCATTTTTGTGGTATCTCCATGGGGGGAGTTACTGGGATTCAATTAGGCATAATTGCACCAGAGCGTTTTAACTCTATTACCATTGCAAATTCAGCAGCAAAAATTGGAAATGCCGAGGCATGGTTGAGTCGTGCAGATGCGGTTGAACAAAATGGTTTGGCTGATATCGTCAGTACTACACATACGCGTTGGTTTAGTGAACAATTTGATTATTTACACGATGTGACAGCTCAAAAAACCATTCAGAGTTTGTCTGTCACTCAGCCTAAAGGCTATGCAGCCTCTTGTCGTGCCTTAGCTCAGACGGATTTACGCAATCAACTTGGAAAAATTATTGTGCCTTGTTTGGCATTATGTGGCGGCTTAGATCCTGTGACCACAGTGAATGATGGTGAGTTTTTAAAACAACATATACCTGACTGTCAACTTGCAGTCATAGATGCATCGCATTTATCCAATATTGAGCGACCAGTTGAATTTAACCAAGCATTGCTTGCTTTTATTCAGTCTTAAGCACATCTGAACATCAAATAATTTCAATTTTAAAGAGGAACAACCTCATGAATGATGAAGAACGTTATAAGCAGGGGCTAGAAGTCCGTACTGAAGTCTTGGGTGAAGCCCATGTCGGGCGTTCACTTGAAAATTTAAACGAATTTAATGCTGATTTTCAAAACTTTATTAGTCGTTTTGCATGGGGTGAGGTTTGGTCAAGACCAGGACTGCCAAGACACACACGTAGTTTGGTGACGATTGGAATCTTACTTGCATTGGGGCGTGAAGCAGAGCTCAGAATGCATATTCGTGCTTGTTTCAACAATGGCGTTACCAAAGATGATCTTAAAGAATTATTTTTGCATGCGTCTTTATATGCAGGTCTGCCTGCAGCCAATGCTGCAATGCATATGGCAGAAGAAGTATTTGCAGAGTTAGGCATTTCGCCTGAGAAAATTAAATAAACGGACGATATTTTAAATTGAATAAGGAGAGATTCATGTCTCAAATTCTGATGGGTGCTTATGCACAGCGAAATACAGATGATCATCCACCAGCATATGCACCGGGATATAAAACCAGTGTATTACGTTCCCCGAAAAATGCACTGATTTCGATTGCGCAAACATTAACCGAGGTTACTGCACCTCACTTTAGCGCAGACTTATTGGGTCCTAAAGACAATGATTTAATTTTAAATTATGCAAAAGATGGTTTACCTGTTGGTGAACGCGTCATTATTCATGGTTATTTACGTGATCAATTTGGTCGTCCTGTTAAAAATGCTTTGATTGAAGTATGGCAAGCGAATGCCTCAGGACGTTATCGCCATCCAAATGATCAGTATGTGGGAGCTATGGACCCTAACTTTGGTGGTTGCGGTCGAATGCTCACAGATGAAAATGGATTCTTCATTTTTAGAACGATAAAACCAGGACCTTATCCGTGGCGTAACCGTATCAATGAGTGGCGTCCAGCACATATCCATTTTTCTGTGATGGCAGATGGCTGGGCACAGCGTTTGATTTCCCAGTTTTATTTTGAAGGCGATACATTAATTGATAGCTGTCCAATTTTAAAAACTGTTCCTTCAGAACAACAGCGAAGAGCTTTAATTGCGCTCGAAGACAAGAGCAACTTTATTGAAGCAGATAGTCGTTGCTATCGTTTTGACATTACTTTACGTGGTCGTCGTGCGACATATTTTGAAAATGATTTGACTTGATAGGGAGCATCAGGATGAATGGCTGGAAATTTGAAGAATTACATGAAACACCATCTCAAACAGGTGGTCCATATGTCCATATTGGATTAATGCCTAATCAAGCTGGTATAGAAGTATTTGAGCATAGCTTCAATAATCAAATGGTGAAAGATGGCACTCAAGGTGAACGTATTCGCCTCGAAGGGCAAGTTTTTGACGGTTTGGGTTTACCACTTCGCGATGTACTCGTAGAAATTTGGCAAGCTGATGCCAATGGTGTTTATCCAAGTCAGCAGGATACGCAAGGGAAGCAGCCAGATCCAAACTTTTTAGGTTGGGGTAGAGCGGGTGCGGATTTTGACACTGGCTTTTGGAGCTTCGATACGATCAAACCAGGTGCTGTTCCTGGACGTAAGGGTTCACAGCAAGCACCACATATCGCGCTGGTTATTTTTGCGCGTGGTATCAATTTAGGTTTACATACTCGAGTTTACTTCGAGGATGAAGCTGAAGCGAATGCGAAAGACCCAATTTTGAATGGTATTGAGTGGGCGCCACGTCGTCAAACACTCATTGCTAAGCGTGAAGAGCGTGATGGTCAGATCGTTTATCGTTTCGATATTCGTATTCAAGGTGAAAATGAAACTGTATTCTTTGATATTTAAACTTTGAACAAGAAATTAAAAAGGTCAGTGATTTCACTGACCTTTTGTTGTTTCTATCAATAGATTTTGATGAAATAACTTATCTTAACAATACAAAGTTATATATTCGTGAGCATAAATTATTGAGGCTCTTTTTGTAAAACGACATATGGTGTATTTACTACGGATTTTTGTTTTAACTTATAGATGATGAAAATGGCAATAGCTGCTATAACAAATGCAAAACCAAAATTTCCGTACAATTCTAAAGGTGAGTTCCCTAGGTCTAAAAAGTATCCCGCAATGATTGGAGAGAAAATACCACCAAAACGACCAACACCAGTTGCAATCCCCACGCCTGTTGATCGTACATCTGCCTCATAGAGCTGTGTAGAAATGGCATAGATTCCAGCTAAACAGCCATTAATAAAAAATCCTAGCGTTGTGGCAACGATGATTAATATATTTAAATTATCTGTATTGTTCACAAACAATAAAATACATACGTACGTGAGGATTAAAAAGGCAATTTGATTGATGTATACGCTGACTTTAGAACTAAGAACACCAATGATAAAACTACCTAAAATACCACCCACGCTGATCATCATGGCAGTTTTAATAGATAATGAGTTATCTAGACCAGAACTATTGAGAATTTTAGGAGTCCAGCCCATCACGAAATAAAAACCAAAAAGAATAAAGAATATAGAAACCCATAATACAAGGGATTTAACTAAATACTTGTGGTTAAATATTTCTACGTAAGAAGACTTTTGATTTTCTTTGTATGCTTTAGGGAGTGCGAGAATTGGTTTTTTATGCATTTTAGAGAAAATTTGATTCAATTTTTCCAAAGCATGTTTTGGTTGTTTTATTAATAAATAATCGATCGATTCTGGTAAAAATTTCAATGAGCAAAGAAAAGCAAATGTAGTAACGAATCCACCAATTAGAAATACTTGTCTCCAACCGATACTTTCTAAGCTATATACAGCAAGTAGTGCTCCGCTAATTGCTCCAATCCCATAACCAGCAGATAATATACCAACACTAAAACTTTTATATTTAGTCGGAGAATATTCACTGGCCAAAATCATAGCACTGATTTGAACACCACCAATACCAACACCAGTGAAAAATCTGCACAGAACCAATTGCTTAAAATCGGTGGCAAATGCAGATGCAAACATGCTCAGACCACAGATTAATAGACAAAGGTTAATTAAATTACGTCTACCGATTTTATCTGCGAGAGGTGCAAGTAAAAATGAACAGACGGTCATACCAATTAAACCAGCACTAATTAAAGTTCCTATATTAGTACCAGTTAATGAAAACTCATTGGCAACTGAACTTGCCAAATAAGCCATTATCATGAAATCGAATCCGTCGATAATGTATAAAATAAAACAGAAAAAAACGACAAATTTTTGATATAAACTTATTTTGTCGTTGTCGACACAGTCCTTTAATTTTAAGATATCCATTCTTTTTTTAATCCTTATAGAACCATAAATGCAGCACTGGTTTTTGCCACTAGCTTTCCATGCTGCCAAGCTTCACTTTCAATGCTTAAAATTTTACGTCCTTCTTTAATGAACCACGCTTTTGCCAATACTTCACCAACTTCACATGGTCTCAGGAAATCAATTGTTAAATTAATTGTGGCAGCTGGTTTTTCTGTTTGATTTAAGGCAGCTAAAATTCCCATTGCATCGTCAAGCATGGCACAGATCATGCCTCCTTCAACACTTCCCCTAGGATTAGTAAAACTTTCAAGAGCAGTATATTGAACTGAAATTTCTCGCTTTTCCTTGTCCCAGTGAAGTTGATGACCACCCAATAAATGATGAATAGGGGGTAAATTAGATAAAACTTGTTCGTCCATTGAAAAGTACTCCTTTTAATATTTATTTCACTGAAAATGCATCATAGATCACGGCTTTTCCGAGACGCATTGCACTTCCAACTGCAATTGTCTGATTTAACCATGCATATTTTTCTGAGCTAGTTTCAAACTGCATGGTTAACTTGAAGTAATATTGAGTGGGATTAACATCTTCGCCACGACTTAATTGTTCTAGTACTTGTGGTGAAGCATGGCGATAACCTTTAGTTTGTAAATAAATCAGAGCACCATCATCAGTTTCTAATAAATAGCGCGTATCTATATATGCCAAACCTTTGCTATCGACCTTTTGCCAATCTGCACCATTGTTAAGAATACGCCCCTTCAAACTTGGTCCAGAAAAAGTTCCTCCAGTGATTGGGATAATGCGTCTTTGCCCTAAATCTGAAGTTTTACCTAGTTCCCAAACTTGGGCTGTGAGTTCAACATTGAATGTCGCAAGGGGTTCAAGTTTTATGGGTTGTGGTGAATATTGGGTATTTGCCAAACTTAATGCACTGGTGGTATAGACCAATAAGCCGATTAAATATTTCATACTTATTATCCTTAGAGAGGGTAGGGTTCCTCAGTAAAGAACCCTTTTGTTATTATTTAAATTTCCACGTGTAATCAATATTGATACGAGTTTCATTGGCTGGCTTAATATTGGCGGTAATTGGCATATCATTATCGTAGATCGCGTAACGCGCGCGTAAACCTAAATTTTTTAGTGGGCCATTTTGAAATATGTAAGCTAGATCAAAATCCAATTCATCTTCCGAAAAATCTGTACCACCCAACTGTGGTGCGTAAATATTGCTACCATGGGTATAGCGGGTCATAAAACGAAGACCTGGGATATAGTCTTTAAAATCGTATTCATAACGCAGGCTATAAACACGCTCTTTCGCATTCAAAAACTCACCAGTCCAAGTATCAATTGCTAGTCCAGTTTCTCCTCCAGTTAAGTACGGAAAAGCAGTATCTCCAAAGTGGTGAAATGTAGAAAAGATAAACTTATGGTTTTGGTGTTGAAGTTCTGAATGGCTATGAAGTAAATTATTGTCAACTAAACCCGCTTTAGCAGTCCCATCTTCATCGCTAATGTAGTAACGCAACTGTGTTGTAAAAGTGGATTGATTAGAGATTGGATATTTATAGGTTATGCCTAACAACGATTGGCGATATAAGTCGTTAACATCCATATGAAATGCAGTCAACCGCAATGGATTATGAGTCAAGTCATAATGTCCACCTAAGTAATACAAATAATCTGTTTCTTCAGAAATATAACGACCATTTACTCCAGAGATTTTTATAGCTTCATAATTTGTAGAATCACGTTGATTGACTTCATCAATATAGGATGCTTGGAGATCCAGACCTTGAATATCTTTAGATTGAACTGCAACACCTCGATACGTTTGAGGTAAAAGTCGTGCTGGAGAGCCGACTAAAACAGGAGTCATGGGTTGAAGAGTCCCTATACGTACCTCGGTTTCAGAAACTTTAGCTTTTAAAGTGACTCCAACTTCACCATATTGATCTGCAGGCTCATTGGTTTCCAAGGAACGAATTAAGTTTCCTGTACCTCCATATTTAGCATCAGCATCCAGTTTAAAACCTGCAGTCGCTAATAGATCTAAACCAAAACCAATCGTTCCATCGGTGAATCCAGATTGCGCTTTAAAGATAAATCCTTGTGTCCAGTCTCTTAATGCGGGGTATCTATTCTCAACTTTAAAGTCACGGTCAAAGTAGAAGTTACGTGCAGTTAATTCGACTTTACTTTGGTCGATAAAATTATTTGCAAATACTGGAGCGGTACATAATAGAAGTGGTGTGATCCATAATTTTTTCATCTTTATTTCATCCTGAAATAGTATTAATACATAGAGGTAATCTTTGTGTTATTTTCCTAAAAGTTCTCTTGCAACGATTTCTTTCATAATTTCATTGGTTCCCCCATAAATTTTTTGAACACGTGCATCGACATAAAATCGAGATATTGGATATTCCCGCATGTATCCATATCCCCCGAACAATTGCAGAAGTTGATCAATGACTTCACATTGGGTATCAGTGATGAAGCATTTCAATGCCGCAACTTCGCTTACATCTAATACTCCCTGTTGATAAAGCGACTTACATTTTTCGACAAAGGCTTCGGCTGCTAGAGTTTTAATTTTGGCTTGAGCGATTACAAAACGAGTATTTTGAAATTGTGCAATTGATTGTCCAAAAGCTTTACGTTCGAGGACATATTCTTGAGTAATTTCTAAAGCACCTTGCAAAGCGCCTAATGCCATGAGAGAAATACTCAAACGCTCACGTGGAAGTTCTTGCATGAGATAGCTAAAGCCTTGACCTTCCTGACCTAATAATTGGTCTTTAGGAACTCTGACTTGGTCAAAAAATAATTCGGCAGTGTCTTGAGATTGAAGTCCAATTTTTTTTAGACCACGACCTTTTTTTACTCCATCTAAATGAGCATCCACCAATAAAATCGAAATACCTTTAGCTCTTGCTTGAGGATCAGTTTTAGCAACTAAAACTATGAGATCTGCATGTTGACCATTCGATATAAACGTTTTTGAGCCATTTACCACATAATGATCGCCATCTAATAAGGCTTGAGTGCGGATGGCTTGTAGGTCTGAACCTGCATTGGCTTCAGTCATTGCAATAGCTGTAACAACTTCACCGGATACCATTTTAGGTAACCAATATTGTTTTTGATCTTCACTTCCAATATTCTGGATATAGGGTGAAACAAGTTCACTCTGACCACCGATTGCAACGGCTAACGCAGAGAAGCCCGCTCGAGCAGTTTCTTGAACGATCATTTGTGAATAATATATCGGTGCGCCGTAACCTCCATATTGTTCAGGCACATCGACGCATAAAAATCCATTTTGTCCAAGTTGATCCCAAACTTGTCGAGGCATGAGTCCTTGCTCTTCCCATGACTCATAATATGGGGCGACAAACTCTGCTAGGAAGCGTCGATAATTGTCCCGAAACAGCTCAAAATCACTATCTTTCTGCATAGCGTTATCCTAATTTTGAATGCAACTGTCTAAGCAGCGTTTGACTAAACGCTGCTGAATAAAAAAGTTGAGTTAATTTCTAAGGGTTGGAATGCGAATAATGAGTGGATTATTGATGTTTTTTTCGTATAACTCTTCCACCATTGCTATGCGACGTTTCAAGATACCACTTTGATTGAGATTGCCTTTATCAGTGGTTTCTCCTGCATCAAGAAGTGGAGGTTCAATCATGAGATAAAGCATCGAAACGGTATTTGAACTACCTGTCGCATCTTTGTTGAAATCAATTAAAAACTGCTTGAACCACTGTTGAACTTTAGGGTGTAGAAGCACCTCTTTAGCACCAACTAGACTTAAATCTAATCCTGCATACTCAGCACAATCTGCAATTTTGGGAAATATTAAAAATCCAATCGCACTTAAATTAGAACCAGTAATACAAACATCTTGAATAAATCGATTACCTGTAATGAGAACTTTATTGCGTAAAGTTCCAACATTGACAAAGGTACCTGTATTTAACTTAAAATCTTCAGCTATACGGCCATCATACATGAGTCCCTGACTCGGGTCGGATGGATCCACTAACTTCACAGCATCCCCGGTGCGATAAAAGCCTTCATCATCAAAGATGTCAGCTTGTTGTGCCATAGGTAGACGCCAGTAATGTTTCATGACATTTTTACCACGAACACAAAACTCAAGTTTGTCACCATAAGGAACTAATTTCACTTCACAACCTGGAGCTGGATATCCAATGAACCCAGCCATTACTTTGGGACCAGTTGTAAACACACATGATGGTGCAGTCTCAGTCATCCCCAAACCGCTCATGATACGAATACGTTCTCCACAGTGTGACTGCGCGATTTGGTCAAGTCTGTTCCAACCAGCTTCTGATAGTGCAGCACCAGCAAAAAACAAAATTTTAACTCGACTAAAAAATTTTTCACGTAACTCAGCATCTTGTTCAAGTGCTACGGTTATTTCTTCCCATCCTTTAGGAACGTTTAAATACACAGTAGGTGCAATTTCCTTAAGATTCCTGATGGTTTCTTGCATCTTTCCTGGAACTGGCTTGCCGTCATCAATATAAATTGTGCCGCCGTTATATAGTGCGATTCCTACATTATGACTGCCACCAAAAGTATGATGCCATGCTAACCAATCAACTAATACTGGGGGGGTCTCTTCAAACTCAGGGAAGGTCTGAAGCAGCATCTGTTGATTGGTACATAGCATTAGATGCGTTGTAGGTACCGCTTTCGGCATTTTAGTTGAGCCAGATGTAAATAGAAATTTCGCTATTTGATGTTCATCAATGGTCTCATAATGATCTTTAATATCACTAATTTCAGAGCAGAGGAGTGAAGAGAAAGCAAGGCAATTTTTCTCACCAAATTTTCCAGAATTCGTAACGATCACAATATCATCTGTATCACAGCAATGTTCAATCGCTTTAGCAAAAGCTTGACCATCATTAGCAAAAACCAAACCTGGTGTTAGAACATCAAACACATGTTTGAGCTTGCCAAAATCCTTAGAAATAAGTGAATAGGCAGGAGAAATTGCAGAGAATGGAATTCCTGCAAGCATTGCTCCCATTGACAAAGTAAGATGCTCTAGATCATTTCCAGATAGAATGACAATAGGACGTTCAGTTGAAAGATGTGAATATTGTTTCAAACTTTGTGCAATACGCCATGCTCGATCTAATGTTTCTGCGTATGTAAGCTTAATCCATTCATCATCATGACCACGTTTTGCTGCGAATACACGATCGGGATGTGTTTGAGCATATTGAATTAAACGGTCAGTAATTTTTTGTGGGTATGGTTTAAGTTGTTCTTTTGGGGAAATATACAAAGTGCTATTTTTAGATTGAAACTCAATCTCGTGACTGCCTAATTTAACAAATCGCTCAGGATATTTATGCGTATGAACCGTCATATTCGACATTGTTTTCACTCCATGTATTTTTAGCTATTCTTTTCCAACGAAAAGAGCTGACTTCATGTCAACTCTTTGAAATATTCGTTAAATAGGGTAGTGACGAGTTTTGGTTTGCATGGTGATCCAACGCAGCTCAGTGAACTCTGCAACTGAGACTTTACTCCCAAATCGTCCATAACCACTTTGTTTCACGCCACCAAAAGGCATTTGCGCTTCATCATGAACGGTTGCACCATTAATATGACAAATACCTGATTCGATACGTTTAGCAACATCTAGAGCTAGGGATAAATCTTGACTAAAAACTGCTGCAGATAATCCAAATTCTGAGTCATTTGCTAAATCGATTGCTTCATCAACAGTTTTAAAACGTTGAACGGTGCACACAGGACCAAAAGACTCTTCGGCATAAATCTGCATATCTTTTGTGACGTCAACTACGATAGTAGGTTGCATCATAGCACCATCAATGCTTAAACCTAGTGGTAAATATGCACCTTTTTCACGTGCATCTTCAATTAAAGTTTTGATTCTTGTTGCAGCTTTTAAACTTTCTAGAACGCCCAGGGGTTCTTGACTCTCAAGTGGATTTCCTGCTCTGATATTCTGAACTTTATTGATCAATTTTTCGATGAATTGGTCTGCAATTTTTTCATCCACAAGAACACGCTCTGTCGACATACAGATCTGTCCCTGATTGAAAAAAGCGCCGAAACTGATGGCATTAACGGCTTCGTCCAGGTCCGCTTGCTCCAATACAATGACCGGTGCTTTGCCACCAAGTTCCAGCAACACTGGTTTGAGGTATTTCGCTGCAGTTTGTGCAATTATTCGTCCTACATGCGTTGAACCTGTAAAATTAATTCTTTTAGTCAATGGATGACTGATTAAACGCTCTACAATCTGTGGAGCATCTTGCGGAGCATGAGTAATGACATTGACAACACCATCGCCAATACCTGCTTCATGAAGTACTTCCCCAATTAATCGATGTGTTGCAGGGCAAGCTTCAGATGCTTTAAGTACGACTGTATTCCCACAAGCCAGAGGCATCGCTAAGGCACGAGTGGCTAAGATAACAGGAGCATTCCACGGCGCCATACCAACGATGACACCACATGGAACGCGAACACCCATAGCGATATTGCCAGGAACATCTGATGGAATAATATTTCCATCAATTTGTGTAGTCATGGCTGCCGCTTCTCTCAGCATATTGGCAGCAAGATGGACATTAAAGCCATACCACGTCGCAGTTGAACCTATTTCATGTATTGCAGTTTGAATAAACTGTTCAGTTTTTTGATCCATCAAATCTGCAGCTTTAAGCAATTTTAAACGTCGGTCTGTTGGTGATAGAACAGACCAAGTTTTGAATGCTTCATGCGCTGACTCAATTGCACGATCAACATCGCTTAAAGTCGCTGCTGCACTCGTTGATGCGATTGAGCCATTAATTGGACTGATTCTTTGAAAAGTTTGTCCTGAACTTGCTGCAACAGATTGGCCGTGAATAAGTAACTGTACGTTTTGCATGGTGAATGTTTCCTTACATGTCCATCATGACGAAAAAAGTAGATTCTGCTTAAGCAGGACGTTTATAAGTTTGAAGACCTGGTTTGATTGTTTTGTCATCCAAGAATTGCTTCATACCTTGTGCACGACCACCTTCATCATCACGGTAGTTGCATTGATCCAGTTTGGCGTATAAGTAATCTTCGTTTTGCTCCCAAGTCAGCTCACGACAGCGCTTAAAACCATTCTTCGCTGTACGCAGTACAACTGGATTCTTTTCAAGCAAATTATTTGCCAATTCAGTTACTTCTGCACGTAATTGAGCAAGTGGAACACTCTTGTTCACTAAGCCCATATTTGCAGCTTCAACACCAGAGAAGGTTTTGCCTGTCATGATGTAGTACATAGAAGCACGATGACCGACTGTATCAGCCATAGCTTTGCTCACTAAGTTACCTGGAGGAATTCCCCAATTCACTTCAGACAAGCCAAATGTAGCTTCATCTGCTGCAATGGCTAGATCACATGCGACTAGTGGTGAGAATCCACCACCGAAGCACCAGCCGTTTACCATTGCAATCGTTGGTTTTGAATAAAAACGAAGTAAATGCCATTGCCAACGTGATGCATCACGACGAATTCGCTCTTGGAAAATTTCTGGCTGGCTGTCAACCTCACGGAAGTACTCTTTCAAGTCCATACCTGCTGTCCAAGAATCCCCAGCACCAGTGAGTACCAAAACACCTGCTTCTGGATCGAGTTCAAGCGTTTCAAGTACATCAATCATTTCTTTATTTAAGGTTGGACTCATCGCATTTTTCTTTTCTGGGCGATTTAAAGTGACCCAAGCAATGCCAGCTTCAACTTTTACATCTACAGTGGACCAGCGATTTTGATAAGACATGATAAGCTCCTTAGTGTTTGTTTTATGTCCTGTTGGAATTAAGATAATATCAGTTAAACTTACATACAAGTGTTTTTTTGAATTTTTTATAAAATTTTTATAATCTATTGATATTTAATAAAATAGTATTTTAAATGAATTTTATTTAAAAAAAAATATTGATTATTTTATAAGTTTAGGTGATATTTTTTGAGTTGCCTGGACGGAGGCAATACATAGGATGTGTATTTTTTTAAAAGTATTTTAAAAGCTCTAAAAGGGACAATAAAAAATGGAACAAAGTGTAAGTAGTAAGACTAAAGCTACGCTTACACTCGTACTGTGTTTCGCTATCGCTGTATTTGAAGGTTTCGATCTTCAATCAATGGGCGTAGCAGCACCACGGATGCGAGCAGAGTTTGGCTTAGATAATACTCAAATGGCATGGGCATTTAGCGCGGCAATCTTGGGTACTTTACCTGGTGCATTATTAGGAGGTCGTTTCGCTGATAAAATTGGGCGTAAGGCAGTTCTATTGACCAGTATTTTAATTTTTGGAGTGATGTCAGTTCTAACGGCATATGCTTCTGATTATACACTGCTTTTAATCATTCGTTTCTTAACTGGCTTAGGGATGGGTGGCGCTTTACCAATGATGATCACCATGGCATCTGAGGCAGTATCAGAGAAACATAAAGGCATTGCAGTCAGTATTATGTATAGCGGTATTCCATTTGGTGGAATGTTGACATCATTCGTGGCAATGGGTTTAGCTGGTGATGCGCAATGGAGACATATCTTCTACATTGGTGGCTTCGCTCCAATTCTTTTAATCCCTTTGCTAATGAAGTATTTGCCGGAGTCTAAAGACTATTTAACAGCGACGAAGAATAAAACTTCTACCCCATTCTTTGAAGTGTTGTTTGCAAAAGAACGGCGTTTTTCCACGATTCAAATTTGGATCAGTTTTTTCTTTACGTTAGTTGTTTTATATTTTTTACTCAACTGGTTGCCACTATTGATGGGTGCACAAGGTTTAGGAAAAACAGAAGCGAACTATGTTCAAATTGGTTACAACATCGGTGGTATCTTCGGGTCGATTCTCATGGGAACTTTACTTGATAAGATTCGCATGAGTACTGTAATTAAATTTATATATATTGGCATCTTGTTATCACTGTGCTGTCTTGCAATCTCTCCAACTGTTGCTTTACTTGTATTGTCTGCTGTGGGTTGTGGTCTATTTATTGTAGGTGGCCAATCAGCGCTCTATGGATTGGCAGCGATGTTCTATCCAACAGAAATGCGTGGCACGGGTGTAGGCGCTGCAGTCGCAGTAGGGCGTATAGGATCATTTGCAGGGCCCCTATTTGCTGGCATGCTACTGTCGTTAGGTTCTAGTTCAGCAATGGTCATTGGTGCAAGTATTCCCCTGATTTTATTTGCAGCTGTTGCGGCATTAATGCTTGTACGCAAGCCACGAGCAGAGCAGTCTGATGCTGTTCTAAATATAACTACACGTTAAACATATGTTAAAAGTATGATTACGACAGTAGTCATACTTTTGTTCATCTATTAAGGAATATAAAATGTCAGAAGTTAATCATTCGATTCCGACACTGAGCTATATAATTGCAAGGGTTGATCGTATTGTGAGTAAACTGTTAACTGAACGTTTAAAAGACTTAGATATCACCTTATCTCAGTTTACAGCATTGTCAGTTATCGCTGCGAAAGGCAATCTATCTAATGCAAAACTTGCAGAACGTTCATTTATTAAACCGCAATCTACCAATAAAATTCTACAAGATTTACAAAACCAGGATTGGATCAGTAGAGCTTCAGATCCCTCACATGGACGAAGAATTTTAATTAATGTAACGCCTAAAGGATTTGAAAAACTCGAACAATGTCGAAACATTGTTAATGAGATAGAACAAAAAATGTTAGATGGGGTAGATATCCATTTAGCTTATTTAATTCGAAACAATCTAGAGTTAATGGCAACCAATCTTCAAAAAATAAATATTGATGATACGAACTCATAATCACCTCAGTTATCAAAAATAGAATAGTGAATTTCCGGCCTAAAAGAGTCCTTTAAGTCAACAGAGATTGATATTCCAAATCTGACTCGTTAGGATCAATCATGATCAAAAAAATTGAGTAGTTATATGTCTTCAGGGCAGCAAGTGTTAATTGAACTTCGAAAAATGATTATTTCTGGGGAGATTGCAGGAGGTTCTCGTTTGGCTGAAATTCCGACTGCTGAAATGCTAGGTGTATCGCGTCAACCTATTCGAATGGCTTTTCGGCTTTTAGAGCAAGAAGGCTTACTCGTTAAAAATCCAACTCGAGGCTATACTGTTCGAGAAATTTCATCCAAATTAGTTCATGATGCGTTGCATGTACGTGGCGTTTTAGAAGGTCTTGCTGCAAAAACGCTTGCTGAAAAAGGCATGACGTTAGATCAACATCAAACACTTTTGAATTGTATTACGCAAATTGATTCCATATTCAATAAACCAGAATTAACAAGCGATGATTTAGAAACCTACCATCATTACAACACTATTTTTCACAATACTATTATTCAAGGCTCGGATAATGTCGCAATTGTGCAAGCACTCAGTAAAAACAATCAGTTACCTATGGCATCTGCACAAGCACTGACTTATGATAAAAATAATGCGCTGTCTGAAATTCGTCGTTTGCAATATGCGCATATCCAACACTGCTCAATATTCAATGCATTAAAGCAACAAGACTCAGCACGCGCTGAAAGTTTAATGCGTGAGCATAGTCATGTGGTTACTTTAGGGGAGACTATGCGTTCAATATTTCATACAGATGGGTCTATATAAAAAACCCTTCAATTAATGAAGGGCTACACTTGAAAATCTATCGATCCAAATTAAACATCAATGATAATTCGTTGAGATTTGGCTCTTGAGCAACAAGGTGTGAATTGATCATTTGCAGCTTGTTCCTCTTCAGTTAAATACATATCTCTGTGATCAATTTCACCTTCAACTACATCTACTAAGCAAGTGCCACAAATACCTTGTTCACAAGATAAAGGGATACAGATTCCAGCATGTTCTAAAGCTTGTGCTGCAGATTGATCAGCTGCGACATGAATACGTTGCCCTGTTTTTAAAATCTCAATTTCAAAACTGCCATCTTGACTGGTATCAATAGCTTGTGCGCTGAAATGCTCTTTATGTACTTGATGACTAGGCCAAGAGAGCGTATCTGCGGTATGGATCACATAGTTCATAAAACCATCTGGGCCACATACATAAATATGATGATCGATATGAGGAGAGGCAAAGACTGTATTCAAAAGAATATGTGTTTCAGGTTCATCATCAATATGGATGTGGACGGAATCTCCTAGAGCCTCTAAATCTTGTTGGAATGCAATAGAAGCTCTCGTTTTCACAAAATACAGTAATTGGAAGGGCTGATTATTGCGTTTAAGCTCTTTAGCCATTGCTAAGATAGGAGTGATACCGATTCCACCTGCACACAAATATGCATATTCTGTCTCAGGAACCAAGGCAAACAAATTTCGTGGTTCACTAATCTTGAGCTGCTGACCCTCACGAAGTTGTTCATGAATAAATTTAGAACCACCACGTGATAAAGGATCATTCAGGACACCAATGACGTAACGGTGCTGCTCTGAACTACAATTTGCCAAAGAATACTGTCTAATTAATTGATTACCTAAGTGCACATCAATATGTGCACCGGCTTGAAAAGCTGGTAATAATTCACCATGGGTGTTTACCAGTTCGAAAGATAAAATGTGTTCATTATGACGATAAATCTTCTGAATAGTCACATCCATGTGAGTATCGCTCCTTGGTAAAATGAAAAACTGATAAAATGTGGGTTTACTTTAAATAACATTCAAAGTTGTAATTTTCTGCTCATCATTCGTTTGCTCTAAGCTGATCAAGCGGTCAATTACTTTTCGAGATTGAACACCGCCTGCATCAATATTCAGCATTAGCAATTTACGATCAGGATGTCTCAATAAATTCTGTTGCTGTTGTTCAAGCATATCTAAATCTTCCGAGAAAATTTTGCCCTGTCCCTCACGAATTTGGTTAGTTAATTCGATGTTGTCGGGTTGGAAGTGTCGAGCCATTCCCCAGAAATACCAGTGAGACGTTTCCGTTTCGGGGGTAATAAAATCCACAACGATTGAAGACACTTTTTTATTTTCCGGTGCGTTGTAACCACCATGGCCTGCGTGGGCAACACCAACTTCAATATGAACATTGCTAGGTGCATGAAAGTGACAAATTTGCCAACGGTCTACTAGGACATCTGCAGCGAGATTATTACCTTTTAGAGCCATTTGCCAAAATGGAGGTGCATAAATGTTTTCCATATGACGTTCAGTCACAACGTGGTCACCATCAACACGAGTGGTTGGTGCAGCTTCATCGATTTCTTTTTGACCAATGCTGTTTGCATGAACATATGTTTCATGGGTGAGATCCATTAAGTTATCAATCATCAAGCGGTAATCACAGTTGATGTGGAATAGTCCACCACCATAGGCCCATTCTGGATTTTCAGCCCACTCTAAAGTTGGGAGTTGATCTTCACTTGCAAGCGATTGGTCTCCTGGCCATACCCAAATAAAGCCAAATTTTTCAATTGCGCGATAGCTTTTATTGCAAGGAAAGCCACGTACACGTTGCCCAGGCATTGAAACCGTTTTGCCGTCACATCCCATCACTAACCCATGATAACCACAGACCAGTTGACCATCTTCAACAAAGCCTAATGACAAAGGTGCACCGCGATGTGGGCAAAAATCTTCAACGGCATGTATTTGGTTTTCTTTTCCACGATAAAAAACCATTTTTTCACCGCAAATTTGTCTTCCTAGAGGCTTATCTTGTACTTCTTCAGGTCGTGCCGCCACATACCAAGCATTTTTTACAAACATGAGTTGATCTCCTTATCAATTGGATCCAATAATTCTATTTTATAGATAAAAAGTCAATAATAATCTTTAAAAATAAATATTTTGGATCCATTTTTGAGAGGGCATTTAAATAATAATTATTTTTGAGCAAAAATGATGGCAAATCACCATCCAAGAATATGGCGAAATCCATTCATTGTCAGAGAGGGGACGAGGGTTAATTCATTAAACAAAAAATACTTAAACTTGATGGATTATTGGGATTTTATTTTTAGCTTCATTAGAAAATTAAAATTGACCTAATTTTTTCATTTGACGACGACGTCTCGTGAGCCCCAAGATTTCTTGGCGATCTTGAATTTCTTGAGCAGGATAAGGAAGCGTCTGTTGCAATGCTTCGAGTTGAAGATGACTGTTTTCAATGAGGAAGCAATCATGCTCAACTGGCCATGCACTGGTAATGGGTTTGCGTTTACGGGAATAGTTCATGGTTAAATTATAAAATTTGAGAAAAGAATAGTGTAGATGCGTATCAAGTTAAACGACAAAAAATGTCGTAATGATTTAGAACACTAAGATTTTAAACCCTATTTTAATGAGAATCTTTCAACGTACTTTTAAGTCATATTAATTGAATAAAATTACCTAGATTTACACGGTTTACATAACATGTGGATTTTGAAATGAGTTGTTACGTTTCGTGCCATCCCTCTACTGGTTTTTAAGTTAATATTTTAAAAGTTAAAACTTAATAACACCAAGAAAATTAACAATAAAAATAAAGAAATAATCATTTCTGTAATGAACGATTCAATGAATAATCATCGGAATGAGTAAAAAATATGATGCTAATCGTGGTGTGTTTTGCTTTGGTCAGTTGCTATGCCGTATGGCGACTATTATTACAACCTAAATTGATTATGGGGAATACGCAGAGGCACTTTGATTTAACAAAACTCCTCAAGCCTACTGATCTCAGCCAGCCGGCGCGCTTGGTGTATGATACGGATTCTGTCGAAGATATTCGTATGTTTGATGAGGTTGCTAAATTACTGTTTGAGAAACGTGTAAATCATCGTGATATCAAGTTTGCTCAGCAAATTCAATATGAGTTTTTGAACAAGATGCCATCACGAACTTTATGTCAGATCAATCAATTTGATTTAGGTGAGTGGTCGATTTTATGGGAATATCGCAATCAATCTCTTGAATACTATGTGAGTCAATATGGCATCATGTATCGACATACTGACGCACAAGGGGTAGAGCATCAATCTGACTTCATTCAGTAATTTAGAATTTAATCATTAACTAAATTGAGATAATTTTGGAGCATGTCATCCCAAATTTTCTCTGCGCCTTTTTTGAAATATCCCATGTGTCCAATTGCAGGCATTTGATACTGTTTGGCTGTGATATCAATGTAGCGCATATCAGCAGAACGATAATGTTGCATAAAGGCTTGCCTCGAATTTGGGAGAGCCCAATCATCATCTAATGCTGAAACAGCATAAATTTTGGTTTTAACACTTGCATATTGTGCTTTTAAATCTTGTTGCTCGGGGTCAGCGAAAAAATATAACGGATTTTTGCACCAACGACGCCACTGTTGATATACCCCTAAAGGCAGATCAGAGCCCATATTGAATTTACTCCAAGGTAAATAACCTGTGACTGCGACAATGGGTGGAAACACAATACTCCACATCACGGATACTTTGAATCTTTCTTTGAACGGCATATATCCTGCCCAACCTGCACCTGTACCGTAGCAACACATGGCACTGACTTGATGATGATTAGGGGTAAGTCCCAAGGCTTGACCACCATAAGAGTGCGCAGTCACAAATAAGGGGAAAGTATCGCTAGAAAAGTATTCAATGGCACCAGCGAGATCAAGTTTCCCCCAATCCAAATAACTCATTTTAAAACCTTTGAGTTGTGCTGGAGATGATGCCCCCACACCACGATAATCAAAGGTTAGCACTTCAAAACCACGTTCTGCAGCATACTCTGCAAATCTGCGATAAAAAGGTTGGGGAACCGCTGTCGCTGAAGCCACAATAATACGTGCAACAGTCTTCACACCAGATGATAGGTAGCGAGTGCCAGTGAGCATATAGTTATCTAAGGCAGGAAACTGAACTTGAGTTTTATTGATGCTTCTTGGCATCTGGTTCACATTTGGAATGGCTTGCATGTCTATATTTCCCGATATTGAACTATTGACCCTTAAAGCGAGGTTGACGTTTTTCGCTCATTGCTCGCATACCTTCGACTGCATCTTCAGATTGTATTAGTGGAAGAAGATGAGTCTTTAACTGATTAAAAGCGTACTGCTCATCATGTGAAATCGCTTCGTGAGCAGCCGTCAAGGTGGCTTGAACAGCGAGTGGAGCAGCTGAAGCGATGGATTCGGCAAGTTCAATGGCACGGTCAAGCGGATCTTGTTCTGTTACTTCAGTAATCAAATGAAGTCGAAATGCAGTTGCAGCATCAAAAAAATCCCCCGTCAATAAGTAGCGCATTGCATTAGACCAACCTGCAGTTTTAACGAAGCGTGAAGTTGCTCCGCCAAAGGGGAGGATGCCACGTTGCACTTCAAGTTGAGTAAATTGGGTATTTTGATGGGCAATACAGATATCGGCATTCAACATCAGTTCGATTCCAGCAGTAAAACAATACCCCTTCACAGCGACAACGACTGGTTTTTTTCGTTTACGACCAGTCGTGCCCCATGGGTTAATCAAGTTCATATCTTCCGAAAATATACCATCTGACATACGCGGCTGAAGCTCAACCAGATCTAATCCTGCCGTAAAGTGCTCTCCATGTGCATAAATCACAGCACAGCGTAAATCAGACTGGTCTTCATAGGTGGTAAGTGCTTGTGAAAGTTCATCAATCATATGACTGTCGAATGCATTGCGCTTCGCAGCACGGTTTAAACCAATCAACATCAGATGATTGCGAATTTCAATGGTTATTCTGGTCGTTTGAGTTGTATTCATCATTATTATTTTCCATTGAGGATATTCTATTTTTAGAGGAGTTTAATGGTTAGGTCAAAACTGTGCAGTTCAAATTGAACAGCGCTAAGTCGTGTTCGTTAAGAATCATGTATGGTGCCATTCAATATGCGTTAGGATAGGCGTATCAAATAAACCACGATCATTTTACGTAGTGTATGAGCCTATTAGAAATTATTTCAGTATTGATTAGTGTATTGGGTGTAACCCTCACTATTCGCCGTAATATTTGGTGTTGGCCTGTGAATCTCGTGGCTTATGGCTTATATGCAAAGTTATTTTATGATTATCAACTCTATGGTGAAACGATATTGCAATGCGTGTTTATCGGTTTAGGTGTGTATGGGTGGTGGATATGGAAAGCTCAGTTTAAACAACAAGAGCAACTTGCCATCAATCGTATTCAAGGGTTGAGAATTATCAAACATGTGTTTTTTACAATGTTGGCAGGATTTATTTTTGGTTTAGGTCTGGATTATTTTACGGATGCTTCCATTCCTTATTTAGATGCTCAATTGGCAAGTTTAAGTCTGCTCATTACATATTGGACGTCAAAACGATATTTGGAAATTTGGCCTGCTTGGATCGCGGTGGATATCATCTATGTCATGATGTTTATGTATAAAGATCTATATTTGACGGCTGGGCTTTATACCGCATTTACTGTTTTAGCATTCTTAGGTTATCTTCAGTGGAAGAAAAAATATCAACTTCAACAGTAAACCGTCTACTCAATCTAAAGCATTTGCATCCATGGACATTGATTTGAATGATTCGATCTGCAAAATAAAGAAGATCGACGTAACAATAAAATTGAATTTAACCAGTAGACTTTAAATGTATGATTATCCACTTTTGGGAAGCTCGATTTCTGCAATTTGTAAAATCATTACAACAGCATCCTCACCGTTATCTTAATTTTGAATCCGTTGCCGATTTTTATCAAAGTCAGTGGTTAAAAACGCTTCCTCCTCATACTGAATATTTTTGTACTGGATTAGACGATGGTGCAGAGCAGTTTGATATTTTGATTCAATATTTGCATCATCGAGTCAGTATTCACATTGCACAAGAAATTAAAGTTATTTATCGAGAACTCGATCTCTAAGAGTTCTAAGAGTTAGGAGTGTGCTTAGCAATTTTTAGCTGAGTCAAATTAAAATGCTTGAGCGTATCCTTAGCTGGATTTAAGCAAAAAAAGCTTTAAAAAAAAATAGAATAAATGGTAAAAAAACCTTGATAAATCCTAATCTTAAGGTTAGATTGTGATAATAAGTGCAATTATAATAAAAAATATGTGATTTTATTCACTATATTTTGTAGGGGTGAAATAGATTTAATGATTACAGAGTTAAATGAAAATATAGTTTATTTTGATGAGCTGTTTCAATTGAGTTAGTTCATTATGTTAAGACTATTCAATCGAATTTTTCGCCCCTATACACTTCATTCATTTATGAATCAAAGTGTGTTGATGAATTGGAGTAACTTAAATAAATGTATTCTGGTCATGGTATTGGGCGGGCTTGCACATATCACCTGGATTACATGGTATTTATTTTCATTTCATCATCCTGCATTACATCATTGGCTCAATCCTGATTATTATTATTTTCACCTATCACGGATGTTGCTGTGCTGTGTATTACAGTTTTTGCTGATCATTCCTTGTGTCATATGGCGTCATAAAGAATGGGTGAGACAATATTTACCTTACTTTATTATTTTGGTATTTTCCGTAAGCTTTATTTATGGTGGCTATTCGGTTGGTATCAGTAGTCCTGCTACCGTTGCGGGATTTATCAGTATTTTAACAGTTGGTCTGGTTTTATTTGAACGCAAGATTGTATATCTGCTTTTTTTACCAGTCACTGTATATATGCTCATTGCAATTGTCAGTAGTGCATTGGGTTACATGACCTACGCACCGGTCTTTAGTGATCAGCTCAATTATTCAGTCATGGTATTTAATGAATTCTGGGTTTATTCACAACTTTATTTTTACGTGCCTATTTTTTTTGCGACTTTTGTATTGTTTGAGATTTTGTTGACGCAATGGAGAAATCGAGAAAAACAAATTAATTTAATGAGTCAAATGGACCCGCTTACGGGGATTTATAACCGTCGAAAAATAGGTTTAGAACTCAATGAAATTCAATTACAAGAACGAAAATTTGCTCTCATTCTGTTAGATCTTGATCATTTTAAGAGTATTAATGATAACTATGGTCATGATATCGGAGACAACGTCTTAAAGCGTGTTGCCAATGTACTACGTCAAAATATACGTGATACAGATATTGTCGGGCGATTTGGTGGTGAAGAGTTTGTGATGCTGTTGCAGAATAAAAACCTCAGAGCTGCGATGGAGGTCGCAGAGCGGTGTCGCAAAGAAATTGAAAATGAGCTCTTTTATATCGATGAACGTACGACGATCAGAGTGACAGCAAGCTTTGGTATAGCCATTTCTGAATTTAATTTAAATAAAGAAGCGGTGATTCGTCATGCAGATCAAGCATTATATCTGGCAAAAAAACGTGGTCGTAATCAGGTTAGACACTACTACGAACTTCAGGATGCTGATGTCATACAAAAAAGTGAAACTTGAGCCGTAAAATTATCAGGTCACAAATTCGTCATTTAAATCAGTTTTACTTCATCTTGAAATGCTTTAAGATTGGTTGACTATTAATCAAATATTTGATTTAAAAATTTAAAAAATTATGAAGATCAAATTCTTATCATAATTGAGATGAACGTATTATGACGATACTACCCGTTGCTCAAAAAGGTGAAGTGATCCTTGAATTGGTTGCATCGCCGGTAAGTGAACTTGAGTTTAGTAGTAGCTGGTTAACGCATCTGGTTGAAGCAATGAATTTTACGATGCAACAGCGCAATGGTGTCGATATTGCTGCGCCACAAGTTTATGTCTCTAAAAGGATTATTATCGTCGCTTCAAAACCCAATATACGGTATCCCGATGCGCCTGAGATGGAGCCTATTTACATGATTAATCCAGAAATATTGGAGCGTTCTGATCATGTTGTTTTAGGAGAAGAGGGATGTTTAAGTGTAGAGAATCGACGTGCGGAAGTAGCTCGAGCTTCATCAATCCGTGTCCGTTATCGTAATATGCAAGGACAGGAAATTACTGAGACTTTTTCAGGATTCCCTGCACGAATTATTCAACACGAAATTGACCATCTTGATGGGATCTTGTTTGTAGAGCGAGTTCACGCTGCTTAAAAAGACAATATAAAAGATAAAAGGACAGAATGAAGTTAATCAGGAAGATTCAACATATGATTAAGCGATTGTATCGTATGGCCAATACGTACATCCTTGATCCTCAAAATATGCTGATCAATTGGAGTGATTTTAAAAAGGGACGGCTTATCCTCTTTTTTGGAATTCTAAGCCAACTTGAGGTCGCTCGCTGGTTAATTGTGGCTTTTTATACCCCTGAAAAAGCACAGTGGTTAAATCCTGACTATTTTGAATTACGTGTTACCCAATTGTTGGTGACCTCCGTGATTTATCTTGTCCTGTTTTGGAGTTGTTTCAAGTTTCAGCATATCGCTAAGTTTCAAACCTTCATTGCTTACTTTGCCCCTAGTTTCTTTGGAATGACCATGATTTATTCAGGGTATTCGATTGGAATTTATAGTCCTGCAACAATGGCAGGGTTCATTAGTATTGTATTGGTCGGGTTGGTATTTTATAGCCGTAAAATTATTTATGGGATTGCAATTCCAATTACGATATACACGTTATTAACGTGTTACTTGACGCATATCGATCGAATTCGTTATGCACCTATGTTTAGTGATGAGTTGAATAAAAGTATCGTTTACCAAAATGATTTTTGGGTCATGAGCATGGTACAGCTCTACGTGCCCATTTTACTTATGAGTGTTTTATTCTTTGAGATTTTACTCACCCAATGGCGCAGTCGTGAAAAACAATTCGAAACCAGCAGTAAATTTGATGCACTAACGAACGTTTATAACCGTCGTCAAATCAATGAAGTGTTATCACATTTTCAGCAGGATCGTGCTGATTATGCTGTGATCTTATTGGATTTGGATCATTTTAAACAAATTAATGATCAATATGGTCATGCAGCAGGAGATGAAGTCCTGAAACAGGTGGCGACGCGTTTGGAATATCATGTTCGTATTGGTGATACGGTTGGACGTTATGGCGGTGAAGAATTTATATTAATTCTGGACAATCTCAGTCGTGATCAAGCGGTTGATATCGCAGAACGTTGCCGTAACGCGATTGCACATCAGCCAATTGTGCTGGATGATGGAACCTCGTTAAATGTGACGGCAAGCTTTGGTATTGCACTATCCCATGAGTTATCTGATCAAGATGTCATTACGCATTGTGCAGATCACGCTTTATATATTGCCAAAGAAAGCGGACGAAATCAGGTACAGTTATATCAGTCAGCTTAATTCAATGATTAAATTTCGGTTTTGGTACTACTAACTATAGAGAAACATACGTTTAGGTTTTTTTATAGCAATGCTTTTGTTTTGGTCAGTGATCATCAAATTCATACCATAAATTGATCTGAACGATAAAGCAGTCTTTTTAATGCTTAAAGCGCATTGACATGATCGCTGAATACATCCAAATTTTAATAAAAATAAATATGAATATTCGATAATACAATTAGATGATGACTCGAGAGAATGAAGTACAACAACAGCGCAGTTTATTGCAAGCTATCAAATATGTCTTGTTAGAATCTGATCGTTCTATTATTAACTGGTCCAACTTTAATAAAGGGATTCTGTTACTTATATTTGGGCTGTTGATGCTCATCGGTCATTGGTTGTGGTACTACCTAACTTTCCATTCAGAATATCAAATTTGGTTAGATCCAGAATATTATCCTCATCGGACTTTGACCACATGTTTACAAGTGATTTTGACCACGTGTTTTCTGACGATCGCTTTAGTGCTTCGAAAAAATGCTACTGCTCGCCAAATCTTGGGCTATTTAATCCCCTTATTTTATGGATTGATTGTCATTTTTTCAGGATACACGGTTGGGATTTATAGTCCTGCGGTGATGGCGGGAACGGTCAATATTGTATTAATTGGTTTTGTGTTATATGAACAGCGCATCATCTATAGCGTCTCTTTTATTATTGCTTGTATTATCGTGTGGTTGGCAGTACTGACGGCCAATGGTCAACTGACTTATGCACCATTATTTAGTGATGCACTGAATCAATCTAATTTGTATGCCAATCCTTTTTGGCTGAAAAGTATGGCGGTACTATATTTACCCATACTGTTGTGCTCAGCAGTTTTTTTTGAGTTGATCTTGTCGCAGTGGAGACGACGTGAGCGTAAGATTGAAATACTAAGTCAGAAAGATGCGTTAACCAACCTCTATAACCGTCGTTACATCAATCAGTTTACTAGTAAGTTAATTCAACAAAATCGCAGCTTTGCTTTCATCATCTTAGATCTCGATTTCTTCAAGCAGATTAATGACAATTATGGTCATGATGTTGGTGATCTTGTACTTAAACGTATTGCTCTCGTTTTAAAACAGCAAACACGAGAAGAGGATATAGTAGGACGGCTCGGTGGTGAAGAGTTTGTTCTAGTACTGACAGATGGTGATATCGACGAAGCATTAAACATCGCAGAACGTTGCCGTCGAACGATCGAAAGTGAAAAAATTGAGATTAGCCCAGCGACTTTTATTCAAATAACGGCAAGCTTTGGCGTGGCGATGTCACAAAATTTACCACATCTATACACAGACGAAGTAAAGCAAAGGATTTATAGTGCAGCGGATAAAGCACTATATCTTGCAAAGCAGAATGGTCGTAATCAAGTCAGATGTGACACGATATCGACAGCTGAATTTAACATTTGAGATCTTATTTTGGGTCTCCATTGATCACCAAGAGAATAAAAATGAAGACACCTGTACCTGATTATCTTGCCCATGTATTGGACCAATGTCATGCGAATACCGAAGGAGCATTGGCTGACTATATTCCAGAACTGGCAGCTGCCAATCCAAATCGTATCGCTTTAGCACTTTCAACCATTGATGGTACGATTTATTCTTCAGGGGATGATGAAGTTGAGTTCACAATTCAATCAATGTCTAAACCATTTGCTTATGCGTTAGCGATTCAAGAACATGGTTTGGCTCAGGTATTAGAAAAAGTTGGTGTTGAACCTTCGGGGGAAGCATTTAATCAAATCTCATTAGAAAAAGAACGATCGATTCCCAAGAACCCAATGATTAACTCGGGTGCGATTACGACACATTCTTTATTACCTCATAAAAAGACTGTTTCTCGTGCAGAACATTTACGACGTTTCTTGAGTGAACTGTGTGGGCGTGAATTAACCTTTGATGAGCAAGTCTATCAATCTGAACTCAAAACAGCATTTCGTAATCTTTCGATTGGATATATGTTGCGTACCGTCGGCGTGCTAGAAGAAGACCCAGAGCATATTGTTCATGGTTATATTCTACAGTGTGCGATTAAAGTCACCGTGAAAGATTTAGCGCGAATGGGCAGTGTATTAGCGAATGGTGGAAAAGATCCTGTTACGGGGAAATGTATTTTAGATCGTCAGGTATGTCGTCAGGTACTTAGCGTCATGATGACGTGTGGTATGTACGATGCAGCTGGGGATTGGTTGACCACCGTTGGTATTCCTGCCAAAAGTGGTGTGGCAGGGGGGATCATTGGTGTCTTACCAGGTCAGGTTGGAATTGCGGTTTTTTCGCCTAAATTAGACAGCCATGGCAACAGTGTTCGAGGTGTGGAAATCTTTGAACGTCTATCAAGTGATATGGGATTACATTTAATGGAGGGAACCCCTTCAGCACAAACCATTATCCAAAGTCGCCGTGAGTATGATGATGGCATGGTGGTGTATGAGCTACGTGGTGTCTTGCAATTTACAGAGACTGAAATGTTCTTGCGTGAGTTACAGAATGAGCCTGTAGGTAAAAATAAAGTAGTGCTTGATCTTACACATCTGACCTTAATCCATGATGTCGGTGCTCGAATGTTATTTGAAGGTGTGAAACGTCTACAGGATGATGGTCACAGAGTAGTGGTCTTAGATGCGGAATCATTGTTATCGGAACAACAAAGTAAAGGACACAAACGCGTCATTGTCCAACAGCACTTGCATGATTATTTAAAGTGATCAGCAAAGATGATGCACTTTAAGATGCGTGTATAATATTGAAAATTGTATACCGTTTTTTTGGGAATGTTATGAAGTCTGAAGTCCAGCAAGGCAAAATTAAAATTTATCATGCCGATAAAGGTTTTGGTTTTATTGGTGGTGCAGGTGAGGATATTTTTTTCCACATTTCTGACTTTCCTGCAGATGAAGGTGAGCCAAAACGCAATGACCGAGTCAAATTTCAGGTTGTTGAAAATCAAGGTAAATTAAAAGCAGTCAAAATTCAACGTGTAGCTGACCAGTCAGCGAAAGCGAAGAAGTCTCGTGTGGCATCACATAATCAGGCGATTACCAGCGCATTATTATCAAGTTTTAAAAAATAAAAAGCAAAAAAAGCCCTGAATCATCAGGGCTTTTTTGTAGAACAGATCAATCATTCATGTCATGTTTAGATGTTATTTTAGATGATCGGCAATATCGGTAAAAATCACACCTAAACCATATGCACCTGCATCAGGATAGCCTAAGCTACGATCCCCGACAGTACCTGCACGACCCATACGTGCAACAATCTCTTTGGTTGATTCTGCGCCTTGAACAGCAGCTTGAGCACCTAAGATAAAGTTTTCCTTAAAGCTTTTGTCGGTGTTGTTTGACCATGAATCTGCGCATGGCACTAAAGCATCGATCAACGTTTTATCACCGACAACAGCGCCACGTCCAAATGAACGTTCGCCTGTGGTTTGAATACCTTTTACTGCGGCTTGCAGCATATCGGCAAAATCCACCACGCTTAACGTGGTTTTACCTTGAATGGCTTTACTTGCGGCACGGAATGCAGAACCCCAGATGGGACCCGAAGCACCGCCACAATGTTCCATAATGATCATGGAGCTATTGAGCAAGAATTCATCCATCTGCTGTGCTTGGATCAAGCTTTGCCATTCTTTCTTGAGTTGTTTAAAGCCTTTAGCCACACTCATGCCGAAGTCGCCGTCACCTGCGTGCGCGTCTAACTCACAAAATGGCACTTCATTTTTAATAATACAGGCAGCCATGACATCGACCACATAGCGCATGTTTTCAATGGTAAATTGCTCATTTTGAATTTCAGCATGTTCTGCTGCAGTTTCAACTTGGCTGTTGCCTTGATGTTGGGTAGCCGTATCTTTTATCGCAAACTCAATGGCTAAAGCAGGTGAACCATCAAGTTTAAAGGCAGGGGTGTTGGCTTCAGCATCTAAGTATGTTTTGAGTTCATCATCCAATTCAAGTAATGAAATGGATGCACCATTCATGTCGATACTGGTCATGTAGTTGCCGACAAAAGTACGGTAAATTTTGATGCCCTTATGTGCAAGGTGTTCACATACATCATGATTAAACAGATACAGTTCTTGCATTGGGGTAGAACCAAAGCCATTGATCAATACTGCAACTTCTTTCATGTCTGGACGATCTAAAAACAGGTCATCGACCATACGTTGTGCCAGTTCTTTTGCTGGCAAGATTTTTTTACGACGGATGCCTGGTTCACCATGAATACCGACGCCGTATTCCATTTCATCATCGGCAAGGGTAAAAGTTGGTGTACCTTTGGCGGGAACAGTACATGAGCTATAGGCAAAACCTAAACTGATGACATTGGCTGCGGCTTTCTGTGCCACCGCTTTAACTTCACTCAGCTCTAAGCCTTTTGATGCGGCAGCCCCTGCAATTTTATGGACAAAGACTGTGCCTGCGACACCACGACGACCGACTGTATATAAACTATCTTTAACCGCTATATCATCTGCAACTTTCACAAAGTCGACTTTGATGCCATCTTCCATGGCTAAAGCTGCACCATTCTGGAAATTCATCATATCGCCAGAATAGTTTTTGATGATCATTAGCACGCCTTTATCAGTTGCGACGTGTTGCAGTGCTTTATAGACCTGAATTTGTGAAGGTGATGCAAAGACATCGCCACATACGGCTGCGTCTAACATGCCTTGACCGACAAAGCCTGCATGTGCAGGTTCGTGGCCGCTACCACCACCACTGATCAGGGCAACATTGTTGTGTTTTTCTTTTCTTGAAATGATTTTGTGTGATTCAGTGAATGCAAGTTCTGGGTGTGCCAAGACAAAGCCTTTGCACATGTCGACAACCAAGTTTTCAGGGTGGTTGATGAGTTTTTTCATGGAAATATCAAACTTTTGGTAATTTCATTAATAAGTATTAATTATTCACTAAACTTGAAATATTTGCTGATCTAAAAATGTTAAAACGGATGATTTGGGGTTGGGTGGTTAGAAAAGGGACGGTTTTTGATGTATATTTTGATGAAAAGAATCCCCCTAAATCCCCCTTTTTTGCGCTTCTACATAAAGCAGTGCTTAAGTCTCGCTCAGGGGGACTTTCCGCGAATTTGATTGCGGTTTTAGATGCGTGAAATTTCCCTCTTTTCCCTTGCGCCATATATGGCTCAGGGCTAGGGGAGATTTTAAAAAAGAGAATAAAAATGAAGCCCTACAATAAAAATTTAAAACAAGCCTCGCGTGATTTACGCAATAACATGACTGATGCTGAAAAGCTGTTATGGTTACGGCTTCGCAATAAGCAAATTTTAGGTTTGCAGTTTTATCGCCAAAAGCCAATCTTAAATTACATCGTAGATTTTTACTGTCCAGCTGCCAATTTGGTGATTGAGTGTGATGGTAGTCAGCACTTTACGGTTGTAGGTTTAGAAGCAGATCAGATTCGGGATGATGCTTTGGCTCAGTTGGGGTTAAAAGTTTTAAGATTTGATAATGAGCAGGTCATGGGGCGGATTAATGAGGTAGTGGAAACAATTTATCAATTTATTCAGCAGGAATCCCCCTCTTGCGAAACGTAGTTTCTCACCTTTTTCAAAGGGGGACTTCACACGAATTTGATTGTGGTTGTGGATTCGTGTCGTTTCTCTCTTTTTTAAAGGGAGGTTAGGAGGGATTAATTTATTTGAGTCCAAGGTACGGGTTCAAGTTGTCCGTACATAGTCACAGTTTCTCGATTAGAGTATTCACCATCATAGTTACATATTGCTAATATAGACAATTCTAAAAGCCGTAAAGATATTTTCCATGAATCAAGTGCAACATCATAAAAATTTCCTTTAGCGCTATGTTCTGGATGTATAAAACTATTTCTTATATCTGTAATGGCATGGGCTAGGTCAGCCCATTTAGTATGATTGCCCACTTTATGCATTAACTTTTTATGAGATTCTTCTATATCGATAGCAATATTTAAACTTCTTAAGAAAAGTCTAAGTTTGTCAGAGGTTGTTAGTTTTTTAAAACTTTCTTTTACTAATAACTTCTTATGTTGAACAATGTAAGTGAATGCAAGTAATTCTAAAGCAGATTGCGCAAGAATTACGCCACTTTCTTTTCCATGATCTAAGTCATTCGAGGAGATAAACCAAAAAATGACTTCATGTAGCGCTTTTTTCCAGTGTTGCTCAGTATAGTATTTTCTTAAGAATAGAGGTGCTAGAGTACAGAGTAATGAATCTTTATATGATAATGACCAATTATAGTGAGGGGATTTTTTTGAATTCCTAGAATAAGCATAAGGTTTCCAAATTGCTTTTCCATTGTGATCAAACCCAATTGGTAGCACAATTGATCTCCAGTCACCTATATAAAATGAGAAAAATAAATTTAGCCCGGTTATTAATTCTTTTACTTCTTCAATTGAAAACTTTTTCAAAGAGACATTAGAAATTTTTATAGTATGGGTATTAATTTGGGTTTCTTCATTTTTACAGTCTTTTAAATCATTTTCAGATAATTCAGGTGATTGATTGATCTCAATTTTCCAATCATCATAAATAAAACTAATTGTGTTTTTAAAAAAGTACTTAAAATTAAATAAGTGACCAATGACGTAACTTATCTTCTTGTCATTTGACAAAATTGTAGTATGAATATCAAAATTACTTTGTCTTGGACTAAGTACTAACTTGTTTTTTTCTCCACCTGACTGGATACAAAAAGCAGGTATATCGACTTCTTTAATACGAACTTTATTAATCCCTGAACTATGTGCTAGTAAAAATAAACTAAAGAATGGGTCATCTTCAGAATTGTGGATTGAAATATTAAATTTAAAAGAAAATTTTCGTTTATGGTTAAAAATAATTTTAACTTTGCTTTCATTAATTTTGTCATTATCTGGGAGTTGTGCATTTAATGATCTATTAAGAATTAAAGGTTCTTTTTTAAAGTTATAGTATGGTACAAAGTTAGACATATCTATTCATTGATCAATATCTTTATATTCAGATAGTATAAATTTTATTTCTATGAATCAAATGATTATCAAAAAAAATCCATCCTAACCTCCCTTTAAAAAAGAGAGGAGCTGTCACGTAATCAATTTGATACACGAAATTCCCCTCTTTGAAAAAGAGGGGTAAGGGGAGATTAAAAACAAAAATCCCCTCACTCGAGGGGATTTTTTATATTCGATACGAATGAATTCTTCCCCCTTTGAAAAAGGGGGATTTAAAAAGATTCAGATAATCAATTAAGCAATCGAATCATCCAAATTCGGCGCTAACCAACGTTTTGCTTCATCCAACGTCCAACCTTTACGCTTCGCATAATCTTCTAGCTGATCGCCAGAGATCTTACCCACGTTAAAGTATTCAGTTTCAGGGTTTGCATAGTAGAAACCGCTCACTGATGAAGGTGGCCACATCGCAAAGCTACTGGTTAAGTAAGTTCCGATCTTGTCAGTGGTGCCTAACCAATCAAACAGTGGTGCTTTTTCAGAGTGTTCAGGACAAGCAGGGTAGCCCGGTGCAGGACGAATACCCACATACTTCTCTTTAATCAATTCTTCATTAGAAAGCTGTTCATCAGCTTGGTAGCCCCAAAACTCTTTACGAATACGTTGGTGCAAGTGTTCTGCAAATGCTTCTGCAAAACGGTCACCCAAGGCTTGAACCATAATCGCGTTATAGTCATCACCTTTGGCTTTGTATTCTTGCGAAAGCTCTTCTGCTCCAAAGATCGATACAGTGAAACCACCCAAATAATCTTGCGCCACGTCTTTCGGCGCAACAAAGTCAGCCAGTGAGAAATTTGCTTTACCTGTGACTTTGTCAGACTGCTGACGAATATGCTCAAAGGTATGCGTCACATTGCCATTTTCATCAGTTACCGCAACAGTGTCTGCTGCAACACGGTTGGCAGGGTAAAGACTGAAAGTAGCGCGCGCATCGAAACGTTTATTTTCGATGATGTCTTTGAGCATCGCTTGTGCTTGTTCAAACAAATCACGTGCAGCTTCACCCACAACTTCATCTTCAAGGATTTTCGGGTATTTACCCGCCAAACTCCAAGAAATAAAGAATGGTGTCCAGTCGAAGTATTCCACCAAAGTTTCTAAAGGATAGTTGGTGAATGTTTCAGAACCAATGAAGTTTGGTTTTACAGGTGCATGCTTGTCAAAGTCAATTTTGAAACCATTTTCAACGGATTCAGCATAAGACAGTTTTGCAGCTTTCGGTTGCTTATTCGCTAGACGTGTACGGATTTTTTCATAATCCGCTGCATAATCCGCTGCCAATTGCGGCTTCATATCAGCAGATAAAAGCTGTGTTGCAACACCCACCGCACGTGAAGCATCAGCCGTGTAGTACACACCATCATTGTGATATTGCGGCGCAATTTTCACGGCAGTATGCGCTTTCGATGTTGTTGCACCACCAATCATCAATGGAATGTTAAAACCTTTACGTTGCATTTCTTTGGCAACAAAGACCATTTCATCCAATGACGGTGTGATCAAACCTGATAAACCGATGATGTCAACTTTTTCATCAATCGCAGTTTGTAAGATTTTCTCACAAGGTACCATCACGCCAAGGTCAACGATGTCATAACCGTTACAGCCCAGTACCACGCCGACAATGTTTTTACCAATGTCATGTACGTCGCCTTTTACTGTTGCAAGCAAGATTTTACCTTTGGCTTCGCCTTGGGTTTTTTCTGCTTCAATGAACGGGTTCAACCAAGCCACAGCTTGTTTCATAACACGTGCAGATTTCACCACCTGAGGTAGGAACATTTTGCCGGCACCGAACAAGTCGCCAACCACGTTCATCCCTGCCATGAGTGGACCTTCGATCACATCAAGTGGACGAGCTGATTTTAAACGTGCTTCTTCGGTATCTTCATCAATATAAGTCGTAATACCTTTTACAAGCGCGTATTCAAGACGTTTTTCAACAGGTTCATTGCGCCATTCAAGGTTTTCTTCGGCTTTTTGCGCACCCGCTTGACCACGATATTTTTCCGCAACAGCGAGTAATTTTTCAGTCGCTTCTTGACCGCTTGCGCCTTGGTTACGGTTCAGCACCACATCTTCAACAGCTTCTTTTAGCTCAGCATCGATATCATCATAAATCGCAAGCTGACCTGCGTTGACGATACCCATGGTTAAGCCTTGTTGAATGCCGTGATATAAGAACACCGCATGAATCGCTTCACGAACAGGCTCATTCCCACGGAATGAGAACGATACGTTTGAGATCCCGCCTGACACCATGGCATTTGGCAGGTTTTGCTTAATCCAACCTGTTGCTTCAATGAAGTCCACGCCATAGTTGTTGTGTTCTTCAATACCTGTTGCGACCGCAAACACGTTTGGGTCAAAGATAATATCTTCAGAAGGGAAGCCCACTTCATTCACAAGCACATCATAAGAACGTTTACAGATTTCTTTTTTACGTTCAGCAGTATCCGCCTGACCATTTTCATCAAACGCCATGACAATGACTGCCGCACCGTACTGACGGCAGAGGCGAGCACGTTCTACAAACTCGTCATAACCTTCTTTTAAGGAAATCGAGTTAACAACTGCTTTACCTTGGACGCATTTCAAACCTGCTTCAATGATCTCCCATTTAGAAGAGTCAAGCATGATTGGCACACGTGAAATATCAGGCTCAGACGCGATCAGATTCAGGAAATGCACCATCGCTTCTTGCGAATCCAGCATCCCTTCATCCATGTTGATGTCGATGATTTGCGCACCGGCTTCAACTTGTTGACGTGCCACATCTAAAGCTTCGGTGAAGTTACCTTCTTTAATTAAACGAAGGAATTTTTTAGAACCTGTCACGTTGGTACGTTCACCGACGTTGACGAATAATGAATCTTTAGTGATGTTAAATGGCTCTAAACCACTTAAACGACATGCAGGTTCAATTTCAGGGATTTGACGCGGCGCAATACCTTCAACTGCTTGCGCAATCGCACGAATATGATCAGGCGTCGTACCACAACAACCACCGGTGATGTTGATCAAACCACTTTCAGCGAATTCTTTAATAAATGCTGCAGTTTCTTCAGGGGTTTCATCATAACCACCGAAGGCATTTGGTAAGCCTGCGTTTGGATGCGCTGAAACAAAAGTATCCGCAACGTCAGACACGGTTTTGACGTGTGGACGCATCGCATCTGCACCCAGTGCACAGTTAAAGCCAATCGATAAAGGCTCTGCATGGCGCATTGAGTTCCAGAATGCTTCTGCGGTTTGACCTGTGAGTGTACGGCCAGATGCATCGGTAATGGTGCCCGAAATCATAATTGGCAGTTCGTAACCAATTTCTTTAAACACTTCTTTCACTGCAAAGATCGCAGCTTTGGCATTTAGGGTATCGAAGACCGTTTCAATCAAGATGATGTCTGCACCACCTTCAATCAATGCCTTAGTCGCTTCAATGTAGTTAACTTTTAACTCATCAAAGGTGATGTTACGGAATGCCGGATCATTTACATTTGGTGAAATTGAAGTGGTACGTGACGTTGGTCCTAATACGCCCGCGACAAAACGTGGCTTTTCAGGTGTTGAGTATTTTTTACATGCTTCTTTGGCAATTCGAGCTGCTTCACGGTTAATCTCAGGAACCAAATCTTCCATATGGTAGTCAGACATTGAAACACGCGTTCCATTGAACGAGTTGGTTTCAATAATATCTGCACCAGCTTCAAGATAAGCTTCATGAATGCCTTGAATAATCTGTGGCTGAGTTAGAACCAATAAGTCGTTATTACCCTTAAGGTCGTAGGCCCAATCCTCAAAACGTTCACCACGGTAATCAGCTTCTTCCAATTTGTGGCGTTGGATCATGGTACCCATTGCACCATCAATAATCAGGATACGTTTGGCAAGAAGCGCTTTTAAGGTGGCGAGGGTAGACATCAAATGACTCTCACAAAAATCTGCACAAATAATGGTGCAATATTTTAGCAGAGTTACGTCCACTTTTCTGATAAATAAAAATTTATGAACCTATTCCCAAAAAATTAAGGATGAATTTCATCCATCGACTACGATGACCAACCTATCAAAACTGAAACTGTCTATATTTCATCATGTTGTCATAATCTAATGTAATAATAATTGCCGTTGTAACAAATGTGACAGTGATGTCATCTTTATTTCATCTATTTAATTACCGATTGAAATAAAGATTAAAGACGAGGTTTTTGTATTAACTATATGATTATTATTGTTAAATTTTGAATATCATTAGTTTTTAAAGTTTAATTTTCTTAAATAAGTGTCATTTGGATGACTTATATGACAGCTCTTTGTCATATAATTGTAATAATTAAATTGAACAATAGAGGGGATATTTATCCTCTTTCTCTGCTTGCATGAATTCTAATCAAACTCCAGTTTCAGATTCAGCACAATCGTCAACGCCTATGCAGTCGACGAATGTTCACGTGCCAACGCCGAAATTCTTTATGCCAGTGTTCCTTACACTGATTGTTTCAACCTTGATTTACATTGGTTTTCAGTTGGCTGCTGATTTATCTCATGTGCCTGCTTTAAATCTTTATGCTGTGATCATGTTGGCCACGGCATTGTTTATCGCATTGGGTTTCGAGTTCGTTAACGGTTTCCATGACACGGCCAATGCTGTGGCAACGGTCATTTATACCAACGCTTTATCTGCACCTGTCGCTGTAATGTGGGCAGGCTTCTGTAACTTCCTTGGCGTAATGGTCGCAAGTGGTGCAGTTGCCTACGGTATTATCGCGCTATTGCCTGTTGAATTGATTATGAACGTCGGTTCAGGTGCCGGTTTTGCCATGGTCTTTGCCATGTTGATTGCCGCAATCGTATGGAACTTAGGAACTTGGTTCCTCGGTATCCCTGCTTCTAGCTCTCATACACTGATCGGTTCAATTTTAGGTGTGGGCATCATGAACTACATCTTAAACGCAGGTAATGGTGCGTCAGGTGTAGACATGGAACAGGTGATGAAAGTGGGTAAAGCACTTTTATTCTCACCATTAATCGGTTTTGCATTTGCGGCTGTATTGTTCTTATTGGTTAAAAAAATCTTTAAGAAACAAGTGGAATTATTCCAACCACCAGAAGGGAATAAACCGCCGCCGCCACTTATTCGTGCCATTTTGATTTTCACGTGTACCGGTGTAAGTTTTGCACACGGCTCAAATGATGGTCAAAAAGGTATGGGTCTGATTATGTTGATTCTGATCGGGATCGTGCCATTGGCTTACTCTTTAAACAAGAGTCTAGATCAACAACATATCCAAACGTTTGGTCAGTTATCTGCTCAAACTGCTGATTTGATTTATCCAAATCACCAAGATATTCCAGATGAAAAAGCACGTCAAATTATCACGTCATATATCCAAACCAAAGAAATCACACCTGAAGTTGTGCCAGCTTTGGCAAGCTTGACGGATCATTTAGGTGAAAAAGTAGGAAGCTACACATCCATTAAAGATGTTCCTGAAGATCAAGTGGCTGAATTCCGTAATGATATGTACCTCAGCACGACTGCATTCAAGCGTTTAGATAAAGCAGAAGCTTTACCTGCCATGACTGAAGCGCAAGAAAAAACAGTGGACAACTACCGTGATAACTTAGATTCATTCCTGCAATACATTCCAACATGGGTGAAAGTTGCGACTGCATTGGCATTAGGTCTAGGGACGATGGTAGGCTGGAAACGTATTGTTGTTACCGTTGGTGAGCGTATTGGTAAACAACACATGACTTATGGTCAGGGGATGTCTGCAGAGTTAGTTGCAATGTCAACGATTGCTGCTGCTGATGGCTTTGGTATGCCAGTGTCAACAACACACGTTTTAAACTCTGCTGTAGCAGGTACGATGGTTGCGAATAAGTCGGGCTTAAACTTCCAAATGGTTCGCACAATCTTATCAGCGTGGATTTTCACACTGCCAGCAACAATCTGTTTATCAGGTGGTTTATTCTGGTTGTTCCTTCAGTTCACCTGATTGAATTCAATACTTAAAGACTAAAAAAGCGCTGAACAATCAGCGCTTTTTTTATGATCAATTGTTTATGACGCTTATTTTTGGAATTTAGACCAAAGTTTTTTCAAGGGGAGTTTTTCCTCAGCAAAACCATATAATGCGGCAAATGGTAGGGCGGTGCGTGCGAGATATGCTACACGCCATAATCCACCATGATTAGCACCATGCATGATTAAGTCTAATGGATGATTGAGGGCGATGTCAGGATTGGCAACCGACTGTGGGTTTCTCAAATCATGAATCCACAACGCAGCCATAATCGCATTGGTCGTCGCGGGTTCAAATGCTTCAACATCAAACAAATTGGCACCATTGAAAGCAGCTTTTAATAATGGGTTTTTGGTTACCGAATGTGTAGTGGTCGATGGAGCAATATTAATGCTGACACGTTGACCTTGTGACCGTGCTAACGTAGCGCGCCATTGTTGAATCCTTTTCGCCAACGCATAATTTGGACCTTGTTCAACCACAAGACAGTCGCAGATCCCATACTGTTTATCATGACATTGGAATAAGCGTTCTTCATTTTGTTTGAAAAAATAATCACGAGAGACAGTCGAAATACTCTTGGACAGAATATTTTCAAGTTTAGAGCGTGATTTAAACTTATCTAATCCACCTTGAATAACTTCCTGTGGTACAGCGTAGACGTCAGTGGGCGTACACATATACATTAAACTGGTATTGGATTTTTGTTGGCTGACATGTTGCATAATGGCGTCCATCGCCATAGAAACACGAACATGCTTTTCGCCATCTAAATACGCAATCGCGGCAAGATCTAAGTCTTGATCAAACTGGGTGAGCCAATGTGCAATCTCAGGGGTATCTGTTAATAAGTTAACGCCTAAACACTCTGCAGCTTCACGTATAGATGCAGATGAATCTATTAATTCGACACTTGGAGCGTATAAGGTCGCATTGCCTTGCAGAACAGTATTCAAAATCTTTGTCCATACTCGCTCATGATTTAAATCAAGCGCCACGATATTGGCTTTCCATTTCGCCAGCCAAGGTAAAGGTCCTGCTTCAGAAGCTGCACCAAACAGCACCATTGTTCGATCCGAAAGGTCAAACCACTCTGGATGCTGCACACACGCTTGTAGTGCCTGAGCATGTGATGCTTCTATAATACCTCGGTCTAACCAGAGTTGAATTTGGTCGAGTAGGGCTTGACCTTCTAAATTTTTACCCTGATAAGGTACAAACCATTGCGGCTCAGCAGTAGAGTTTCCTTGAAGTGTGTAGGTATTTAAATCTTTTGATTTAAGATTCATCACTTCATTCAATGCGTGTGTATGTTGATCACGTTGAAAACTAAATTCTTCATAAGCTTGTTGAAGTCCATCTTGAGCTATGCGCAGCGCAGCTTCAGGTGATGAGAGCCCACATTCTACCAACCGTTTAAAATGAATCGGATAGGATTTGCGCCAATTCTTTTCATTGATAACTGCATCAGCGTATTCTGGCTGAATTTGTTGTAATGCCGCACTGACGATGCGTTGGCCTGATTTTGAACTGCTGGGTTTAGAGGACGTGTTAGAGGAAAATTGTAAACCATCAGGTTGATTAGACATGCAAAAAATCTCAAAAAAAAATGAATAAATTCGCGGATGCCTACATTATCCTGACAAAATTAATGATCTAGGTGGCATTAATTACCAGATATTGATTGAATTATTACGAGATATTTCTAAAAAAAGGAAGCCGAAGACTTCCTTTATAAACAAAATCAATTATTTAGTATTTTTTATACCATTGATCAATTCTTCTAACATAAATGCAGTGTTATCTAAGCCAGCGCCCGTTAAATACCAGGCATCGGCATCAACAAAGATGACACGATTCTCTTTGACTGCTTGACTATTCTTGAGTAATGGATGTGATTGAATATGTTGTTTCGCAGCATAGTTTTGCGTGTTTACAGCACCACGGTCTAACACAATGATGAAATCAGGATTTTGTTTTATTGCTTGTACTAGACGCTCTAAATTGCGTTGCGCGGCAGCAAGAGCTTCTGGTGAGTTTGGAGCAGGTCGAGCACTTGAGGCTTGAGGTGCTGCAGGCGGCACCACTGACTTTAAGCCAGAAATATTATAGGTAAATCCAAATCTTTCATTCTTTGCATGCGGTATAAAATTATCACCCATGGCAAAAAGCATCAGGCCGGATTTGCCTTTAGTGAGTTGTTTAAGTTGTGCTTGAAGGGCATAGACATGATCTAATTTAGATTGTGCGAGTTGTTCCTTATTAAACATTTTTGCTAAAAAAAGTGTGCGATTTTTCAGGTCTTGATTGAAGTTTTGAGTATCAGGCCAGAGGTTGATTGCAGGTGCAATTTTTTTGACCTCATTTAATTTTGCAGCAGAACGCCCGCCGACAATGATGAGATCTGGCTTTTGTTCTTTTAATAAGGTTTGGTTGGGTTCAAATAAAGATCCAGCTTTTACATATTGTTTGTCATTAAATTTTTTCAAAGCACCAACAAAAGTAGTTTCAGGTACGATTGATGCTTGAATACCTAAAGCATTCAGTGTATCCAACGCGGATAGTTCGTAAACAGCCAGCTTCTGTGGCGTATTTTGAAGTTGAATAGTTTGATCTTGATAAGTGAATTGAACAGGTTGAGCATATGAAACAAAGGCGCTGAATGAAAGAATGAGTGCCAATGGAAGTTTAATGTAAGACATATCAATACCTCGAGGTTTGATAAAAGCTTAACATGAATATATAAATGATAATCATTATCATTGTTGAATTTGTGTTTTTGATTTATTTACCAGCATCAACTTTGAATTTAAGGGTATTTGTGCGGAGTGTTTTAAGCCCCCGCAATGATCAAAGAATTAGAGCGGTAGTTGAAGCAACTTGCTGAAGAAATGTGGAATAATTTGAGGTTCAATCAATATCGTAACCACGACACCGTAGGCTGCACCCCATAAATGTGCACTGTGGTTGATGTTACTGTTTCCACGTTTACCTGACCAAATACTATAAGCAACATAAAGCACGGCAAAAATAATGGCTGGAACTGGAATAAAGAAGACAAATATCAGTTTCCATGGTTGAAATAAAATATAAGCAAACAAGACTGCTGATACTGCTCCAGAGGCACCTAGACTTGCCCAGCGGTGATCATTTTTATGTTTTAAATAGCTTGGAATAATTGCCGCGATTAAACCGCCTAAATAGAACAGAACAAATCCGAGTTCATATAAGTATTGTCGATAAAAACTCTCAATTACACTTCCAAAGAAAAAGAGTGTGATCATATTGAACAGTAGATGTGTTCCATCTGCATGTATAAAACCATGCGTGATAAATCGATCGTATTGACCTTTCTGCATGGCTGGAGGCCAAAAAATCAAACGATTCATAATATTTTGATTGGAAAATGCAACCAGTGAAATGGCAACCGTAATTAAAACGATGGTGACAGTATGATTAAAAGGTAAATCAAGCATATGGATAAGATTGAATAAATTGCTTTAATTCTATTCATCATGCCATTTTTTTAAATTTAATTGTTATTAATATAATAATTCTGACAAATTTAGTTGAATTTTAAATATTATCCCCGATCTTCAGTTAAAATAGAGTCTTCAGCTTGAGGAAAAATTGTTATGTCGACTGAGAACACCAGCACTGCAGTTGCTGAAGAAATTCCAAATTTATTAATTACACCAACTGCGCAAGAGTATTTGTTTGAACTTTTAGAGAAGCAAAATACTCCTGGTATCGCGGTACGTGTTTTCGTAGAACATCCGGGTACACCACGTGCTGAATGCTGCATGGCGTATAGTGCACCAGATGAAGTCGTTCCAACCGACTATAAACAAGAATATCCAAAATTTGCTGCATATATTGATACACCATCAATCCCATACTTATTGGATGCAGTGATTGATTACAACAAAGATCGCTTTGGTGGTCAGTTGACTTTCCGTGCACCTAACTCGAAAGTGCCACGTGTAGGTCCAGATGCATCGATTGAAGAACGTATAACCTATGTATTACAGTCAGAAATTAACCCTGGTTTAGCAGGGCATGGTGGAAACTGTGCATTGGTTGAAGTGGTTGAAGATGCTGAGCATGGTTTAACAGCGGTCTTGAAATTTGGTGGTGGCTGTCAAGGGTGTTCAGCAATTGATGTGACACTTAAACAAGGTGTTGAAGTTACGCTAAAACAGCATATCCCAGAGTTACAACGTGTTGTGGACCAGACAGACCACAGCCAATCAGAAGGCGCTTATATGAAATAAGTTGCCTTTAAATTTACAAAAGTTGATTTGAAAAGCTCCCATTAAAAGGGGGCTTTTTTTATGAAAACTGAACAAAATGAGTAATATCAATAAAATTGAAATGTAAAAACAAAACTATAAATGAGAATAGTTATCATAATCTATTGCAAAGTGATTATCATTTGTTACAATGCGACACAATTCGAACAAGATCTCTCCACACATTCTTTGGTAATTACACAATGCAAAAGACATTTTTAAAATCTAAGTTAGCGTTTGCTGTCTTAACCACTATGTCGGTTTCAAGTTTTGCACAAGAGCAAATTGGTCAAGATACTAATGCAAAACAAGATACAACTAAGTTAAAAACAATTGTCGTAACTTCAGCGAGTGGTTATGAGCAAAATATAGCGGATGCTGCTGCTACGATTTCAGTGATTACTGCCGAAGAATTAGAAAAAAAATCTTATAGTGATGTAACTGATGCATTGAAAAATGTTCCAGGTGTATTTGTACAAGGCGGTGGAACGAACCAGACGATCTCCATTCGGGGTATGGGATCAGCTTATACCCTATTTTTAGTAGATGGACGTCCAATGAATGATGGTAGTCTTTTAACAACAAATGGGGGGGTTCAAGGAGCATCAGTAAACTTCTTACCGCCAATAGAATCGATTGAACGTATTGAAGTGATTCGAGGCCCGTCATCCTCTCTATATGGTTCTGATGCAATGGGTGGTGTAATTAACATCATTACTAAAAAGCATCAAGATCGTTTGACTGCAAGTATTCGAACAGAATATATCAAAGCTGGTAAATCGAATGACGTTAACAACGACGCAACCAATACCAGCTTGTATGTAAATGCACCATTAATTGATAAGCTTCTTTCGGTCCAAGTTACAGCTGGTCTTCAAACGATTGAAGAAAGTTCATTACAAAAAAATACAGCCGAAACAGGTGAGAGTGAACCAGATTTTCAAAAAACAAATCTAGGTACAAAGTTTGTTTTTACACCAGATGAAAAAAACACACTCACTGCTGAATATGTAAGAACTCAACAAGAGCGTACACACAACCCAGGTAAAAGTTATACCCAGTATGTTTCAGTAACGGGTCCTAAAGTTGATATTGATGGTAAAGATTTCGTTCTATCTAATGGAAATTATTATCCAGCATATAATACGAATAATCGTAATGATGATGGTGAGCTAATCTATCGTTCAGATGTCGTACCGAATACAGGGACTTACTCCGAATTAGAAAAAAATAATTTTAGCCTTACTCATGATGGTGAGTACGACAATCTAAAACTCACTTCTTACTTGCAATATGATAAAGATAAAAATAATGCAATTACAGGGCGTACTGTGGGTAAAGTTCAAAATCCAGGGGGGATTTTATTTGAGACTATCACAGCCAATACACAAGGAACGTACTTTTTCGAAGATCATAGTCTGACCATTGGCGGGCGATATTTAAAAGAAAATCTTGAAGATGGTACAAGTAACCAAAATGCAGCGATGGCTGGTAAAGTCACTAAAATGGATCGATATCAATGGTCTATTTTTGCAGAAGATACTTGGAATGTCAGTGATAAGTTAGCACTAACCTTAAGTGGTCGTTTCGATGAAAATGAGTTTTTTGGTGATAATTTCAGTCCAAAGGTATATGCAGTTTATAAAGCTACAGACAACGTGACTTTAAAAGGAGGTGTAATTTCAGGCTATAAAGCGCCGAGCTTACGTAATTCTTCTCCAGATTACATGCTGAACTCAATGGGCGGGGCAATTATGCCAAACCCAAATTTAAAGCCAGAAACCAGTTTAACGTATGAAACAGGTTTTGCATTCACTCATCCTGAATTGGGTTTATCTGCAAGTCTTATGGTCTATCAAACTGACTTTAACGATAAAATTACTCGATCTGGTCGTTTAGATGGTAGTCGACTTCCCCCAAAAAATGACGGTGAGCCGCCTTACACTCAATCTGAAATTAATGATTTCGTTGATAGCAGTGCTTTCTATCAGTCCAACCCTAATCTGCCATATAACGCAAATGGTTATACACTCAACTATAACATTGATAAGGCCGAAATTAGAGGGCTTGAACTGACCACAGATTACAACATCACAGATTACTTAAAATATAGACACTCTTATACATTCACAGATAGTGAGCAAAAATCTGGACAGTATGAGGGTAAACCATTGAATAATTTGCCTAAACATATGTTTAATGCAGGCTTAGATTGGGACTTTAATGATCAATTGTATTTATGGACTCAATTGAATTATCGTGGCAAAACAGTGGGTGATACCGATGGAGATAAAACACCAGCTTATACATTTGTAGATGTTGGAGCTGTGTATAAGTATAGTGACCAATTCCAGCTATCTACTGGTGTATATAATGTTGCAAACAAAAATGTACTGAAAGATGGAAATGATTGGGTGCTTGATGGTCGACGTTACAGCTTTGCCTTGAATTATAAGTTTTAATGTCTTGTGCTTGGAGTGAGAGCGAGAATCTCACTCCAAGCTTTGAATAGTCGAGTTTAGAAGGAAAATAATGAAGCGCGTCGATGGCTATGTGGTTGACACCATCTATCCTATGTTTTTTTATCCAGAGATGCAGCCAATTTGGCTGAGTACAATCAGCCAATTTCAAGGTTATATAGCGCCAGATATATCTCAAAATTTTCGATATTTAGAGTTAGGTTGTGGTTGTGGTCTTAACTTGATTGTGGCAGCAATTGCAAATCCGCACGCTGAGTTTGTCGGAGTGGATTTTAATGACAAACACATACAACGAGCTACAGAGCTTGCTCAATCCTTACAGTTAAGCAATATAAGATTCTTAAATATAGACTTTGAAAAATTTAACAAAAATAATAATGAAGTGTTTGATTTCATTGTCTGTCATGGAGTGTATTCTTGGGTTTCTGAACACAATCAATATTTTATTAGGCAGATTCTAGATAAATCTTTAAAGGACCAAGGGCTATTCTATTTACACTATATGTGCTTTCCTGGATCCGCTACTTTACAGCCTATTCAAAAAATCTTTAACTTGGTTGATAAAAATACGTCTCAGCAATCTGCTCAAAGTATTGAATTGTCTACAGCACTAGTGAGTGAATTAAATCGGAGAGGCGCTTTTATTGGATATGACAAAATACAAGGAATTGTGAATACATTAAAAAATGATACCAATTATCTCGCTCACGAACTTTTAACTGATTATTGGCAACCCCTTTATAGTGTAGATGTACATGAGATTTTAAAGATCGAAGCTGATCTATCATATATTGGGAGTGCAGTTCCAACTGAAAACTTAGATTCGCTTAGCATTCCAATCGACTTGCAACAGTTGATATCAGATGTGAATATTTCGAATACAAAAGAGTATCTAAAAGATATTGCTCGGGATTCAAAGCAGCGTATGGATTTGTTTCAAAAAAAATTAGTGAATTACCGTTTTGAAGACCATTTAGGAATTTTACATAAGATTAGATTAGATCTTATTCTTAACAATCAGCGATTGGATAATATTAATTTAAAAACATCAATTGGCCCAATTCAAGCTCCGAAGGAGGTGATCAGTGCCATTATTGAAAGTTTAAGAACAGGTTCTAAAACTTTTCAACAGTTACATCACCTTCCTTGTTTTCAGCAAAATTTAAAACTACTTGTTGAGAGTATATTTTTATTGATGAATTGCCATTATATCTATCCTATAAGCGAGCATAGAGAATCAAAGGACCTACGTAAAATAGAACGTCTCAATTCATGGCTGAGTGAGCATCAAATTGAGATTCAAATACCGACGACATATTTCTAATAAACCGCTCTAAGGAGCGGTTTTCTAATTAAGATGTGAGAATACTTAGTGCTGGTTCAGAATAGTAGAATTTTTCAAGATATACACGTGCACGTTGTTTAAGGTGTTCACTAGAAATCATATGCTTAATTACGGGGCAGAGCAGAGCACTTAATTCATTTTGAACAAGGCTTTCGTTGATATTGATATCTTGCAAGATCAGATCGAAAGAGCGGTCTTGATTATGACAATACCACGTGTAAATACCATCGTGTACTTGTTGCTTTAGATATTCAGTTTGACGGAGGTGATCCCAAATATCATGTCCCATTGCCACAGTATTTGGTAGATCATTGATCTCAACATAGTTTTTAACAGCAGAGAGTGGGACTTGCTTTATTTTGTGCCAAAGATTGGCTTGGAAATGATATAGCTTATTGTCATCAAAGTGTTGGTTAATGACTTGTTCGCTAATTTGACTGATCTTGATAATATTTTTTTGAAGATAATGTTTGACCGTATCATCAAGATTGGAATCGGTGACACTTTCAAGAACTGATTTCCCCATTTTCATAAAGCGGCCGACACCGGGTACTTTTTTATTCATCACTGAATTATCAATATAATCCTGAATAGAATGATGGATTAACTCGGTGAGCATACTCGAAAATGCGGGATTGTTCACGATACGTTTAATCAGGGCTTGGCGGTGAGCACTTTTAGATGAAATATAAAGTGCAATTCGATCAATGGTGTGAACCGAGATAATATCTTCGATTTGAGTCGTTTCATTAAGCGGATGAACCAACGCAAATCGAATATGCTCCGCAATCTGTTGAACGAGAGAATCAGTTGTAGGTGTATTTAGAATTTGTTTTTGAAGCAGTGCACTAATCGCCTCGAAAGACCAAATTTGCTTTAAAGGTTGTTTTCGAAACCATTGATAAAAATATAAAAATTCATTTTCAATGGTGTCATCTTGAGAAAATTCATGATCAAGAAATGCCAAATGTGCCTCAATCAACTGTTCGATTTTAGGATTTTTTTCCATGAAAATTCTCAATATCCTTAATTTGACGATGACGTTTTAACGGTATTCATCTTATTTAAAAAACTTAAGTAATGTTGCACAACAAGATCAGGTGTTTCTACGATAGGTGTATGACCAATTTGATCTAATAGAATAGGGGGATGTGCTTTTTTTAAGGCGGTCCCTAATTCATGTGCAACTTCAACATTTACTATCTGATCTTGTTTTCCCCACAAAATCAATGTTTCAACCTCAATATTTTTTAACAATTGAGCAAATGATTCAACGGTGTACTGTTGATTGAGTTTAACAAGCTGATGAATCAACTCAGATGTATCCGCCGCGCGTTGAATAAGTGCTTGCTCTTGTTGTTTCTTGATTAAACTGGGTACGAAGGGAGCTTTATGCATAACTCTCCTAGAAACATAATTCAAGTCTCCAGGTTGTGAGATTAAAAGCTGCTTTAAATAAATTGGGTTATTGAGGAAGAATGTTTTGTTACTTCTGAATAATCCACCGGCACTGATCAGAAATAAACTTTTCATTTCTTGAGGATATTTAGCAGCATACATCAGTCCGATTGATCCACCGACAGAGTGACCCGCTAGATTAAGCTGGTTTTCAATGCGTAATGCTTCTGCAAAACGACGTAACTGTTCAGTCAGATGAGGAAGTGATAAGTCAAATCCCTTCGGTGTTAGCGTTTGTCCACTTCCAGGCAAGTCAACGATAATGACGCGATATTGCTGTGTGAGATTCCGAGCGACATGATTCCAACTGTCTCGATTCATGCCTATACCATGAATGAGCAATAAGGCAGGTCGATCAGCAGGACCACCTTCGCTATAAGACCACACAACATCTCCGACGCGAATCGTTTTATTGGATAGTCCTGCCCAAGCACGTTCTTCATTTAAAACTTTTTGATAGTCGATAAATTCAACAGTATCTGCTCGGGTAGATGAGATACCGAGGCTGAGCATTAACGCGAGTAAAATGGAAAATAAATGTTGATGCTTTAATATGGGTAAAGGAAGATGAACAAACATGCAGGTGAAATCCCTTAAAACAGGGCGACATTATAATCAAGTGACTTTTATAAAGTAGTAGTTAAAAGTAAAAAAATAAATCCTATTTTTGTGATAATTGGTTCTCGATTTAAATAAGTTTTACTTCATAAACATAAATTTAAGCGCTGAATCAGCTGCTAAAGTGTTTAGTAAGGAATGATCATAATCATCAGATTTGAAGAAATTGAAGATATTTTTAGCAATTAACAAAAATTGTAACAGAGTTTAAATTTTGTCAGTGACAATCAAAAAGCACAGTATTAAAATTACCTCAAACCTTGATAAACCATGGATACAAGATGCTAACTGCACAAGAAGCTTTAGAACGTTTAAAAATTGGTAATCAACGTTTTGTTGAAGGTCAAACCAAGCATCAGCGATTATTGACGCATCAAGAGCGTGCTCAGATGGCTGAAACTCAAGAGCCATTTGCGATTGTATTAGGATGTTCTGATTCACGTGTTCCAGCTGAAATGGTTTTTGATCAGGGCTTAGGTGATTTATTTGTTATTCGTGTAGCAGGCAATATCGTAGCTCCATCTCAAGTTGGAAGTGTGGAGTTTGCAGCCGAAAGTTTTAATTGTCCTTTAGTGATTGTATTAGGTCATACACATTGCGGCGCAATCGACTCAACGATTGAAGCATTACGTAATCCTCAACAACCGCCATCTGTTAATTTGATGTCTATTGTCAATCGCGTACGTCCATCAGTCGAAATTTTAATGCAAACTGAGTTAAAAGATGATTTGAAAAAGCTTTCAGTACACGCGGTTCGCTCAAATGTTTTTGCTTCAGTTAACCAGTTGCGCCATGGTTCTGCGGTGTTGGAAAACTTGATTGCACAAGGTAAATTAAAAGTTGTAGGTGCAGAATACTCACTTGAAACAGGTGAAGTTACATTCTTTGACTTCTAATATCAGCATTTTAAAAAAGCCAGCTTAAGCTGGCTTTTTTATTGATTGGGATTTATGGATCTATATGTCTATAACTTTATAGAGCGCCTTTAATATAAGAATATGCATTATTTAAGAGTTTAGGTTGAGCTTGTTCATTAGGATGAATCAGATCTTTTTGCATGAGTTTATTATTTCCAGCAACACCTTCTAGAAAAAAAGGGAGCAACTTCACATTAAATTGCTGGCTCACAACTTTATAATTATTTTCAAAGGCTTTGCTATACGCTGAGCCATAGTTTGGAGGAATCTTCATGCCAAATATGAGTACTTTGGCATTAGATTTTTGGCTCAATTGAACTAATCGAGTTAGGTTTTGTTGAATCATTTTTGGAGGTTGACCTCGTAAACCGTCATTACCTCCCAATTCAATTACGACAATATCTGGTTTGTGTGTTTGTAGCAATTTGGGCAAACGTGCTAATGCACCACTGCTTGTTTCACCACTGACACTTGCATTGACCACTCGATGTTGTTTCGGATACTGTTGATCAAGTCGTTTTTGCAAAAGATTGACCCAACCTTTCTCGGTGGGTACGCCGTAACCAGCACTTAAACTATCACCAAGAATAAGGATAGTTTTTGCAAAGCTATTGATCGGTAAAAGAAACAGACAACTGCAGATAAATAAAAAGGCAGTTTTTCTCAACGTAACAATATTTAAACTTTGACTGATTTGCATAAAGGCTTTCTATGGTTCGTAATGACTCAACTTCTTCAATCATGCCACAAGCGTTAATTTCTGCACAGCAATTGACACAAACGATACAGATCCAACAAAAAAAGTTGACGATTTTTGAGAAACTAAATCTACAAATTTATCCTGGCGAGCAAGTCGCAATCACAGGCAGATCGGGTTCTGGAAAATCTACACTCTTGGGAATTCTGGCGACATTAGATCAGCCAAGTTCAGGAACATTGTCGATTAATGGTATAGCAGTTGAGCAATTAAGCGAAGAGCAACGCGCTCAAATTAGACTTGAAAATATTGGTTTTGTATTTCAATCCTTTCAGCTTTTACCTTCTTTATCTGCGCTTGAAAATGTCATGTTACCGCTGAGAATTCAAAAGAATTTTGATTATGCCAAAGCAGAACAACAAGCCCTTTATTGGTTGAACAAAGTGGGTTTAGATCGTCAAAGTACTCAAACACCTAAAGTACTGTCTGGGGGAGAACAACAACGCGTAGCAATTGCACGCGCTTTAATTGCTGAGCCCAAAATTGTATTTGCGGATGAACCAACGGGAAATTTAGATGGGACGACAGCCCAGGAGATTGAACAGCTTTTATTTGATTTGAATCGGGAGCTGGGCACTACATTGGTTTTAGTCACCCATGATCAAAAGCTAGCACAAAAATGTGAGACGCATTATGAATTGATCGATGGTCAATTAGAAAAAGTGCAAGGCGCTTCAGCTTCTGGAGCGCGTGTATGAGTGCGCTATTCAAACCTTTGTTGAAGCAAAGTTTTGCTAGCACAGGGATTTATTTGCTCATTTTTGCATTGAGTCTCGCGATTAGTGCGACAACCGCTTTAAAGTTCAGTAATGATCAGATTCAACAAGCTGTTTCATTGCAGGCTGCTAAGCTTCAAGCTGCTGATCTAGTGTTGAGTGATCAATATCCGCTCAATGAAAAATTTAAACAGAAGGCGAACCAACTCAATCTACAACAGTCCCAAGTGACGGTTTTTGGTTCAATGGCACATACTGATGAACAATTTGTCATGGTGAATGTCAAAGCGATTGAGTCCAATTTTCCGCTACGTGGTGAACTCATTATTCAACCTGATCAGACTGCTATTCGGTCAGAAGAGGTATGGCTGAGTCAACGTGCTTTAGATTTATTAAATGTCAAAATAGGGGAGAGGGTTCAAATCGCAGATGCGAGTTTTACAGTCACAGGAGTCATTGAAAAGGATTCTAACCAAGAACTCGGATTTTCAGCCTTTTCACCTACAGTGATCATTTCACAATCTGATGTTGCGGCAACCAATGCGATTCAGCCTGGAAGTCGTATCGAATATCGTCTGCTTATGTCTGGTGAGCCGAATAGACTTAATGAGTTTACGGCTTATTTTGATCAGCTCCATCCTAAAAAAATGATTGAACCAAATGCAGATGATCAGCAAGCAATGGAAACCCCAAGCTCAATTCGCTTGAGAACTGCGGATGAGGCGAATACCCGCCTGATGCGTCCAATTGAAAATCTAGATACTTTTTTACAGCTTGCAAACATTCTTACAATTTTACTGTGCGGTATTGCAATTGCGTTGACCAGTCAACGGTACGTTCAACAAAATCAAGATCATGTTGCTTTAATGAGATGTATGGGGACTGCAAAGTTCCAAATTCTTAAGAACTATATTGCATTACTTATGATTGCCGTCGCAATTGCGATGTTCATCGGTACTGGATTAGGGATTGGTCTAGGCTATATTTTATTGCAGTTTATGTTACAACTAATTCCGCATTTAGACATCCAATTTAGCTTGTTTGATTTGGTTTTGGGTCCTTTGCCGATTGCAATATTCACCAGTGTCATTGTGATGTTTGGATTTATTGTCCCAAGTTTGATGCAGCTCTTAAATACGCCTCCAATTCGTGTTATCCGTGAGGATGTTAAATCTACGCGTTCTCTCTTAACCTTATTGGGAGCGGGAGCTGTAAGTCTTATTTTATTTTGTATTTTGCTCACTCAAAATATACAGCTCTCATTGCTCGTTATCGGTACGATCCTCGCATTGTGTGCAAGTATGTTCAGCATAGTTTGGTTGCTATTAAAGATGATCAAATCTTTGAAAAATAGATGGTCAGCCTATGTACGTGTACCTAATCAAACAGCATTTCAAATTACTGCACTTGCATTAGGTCTGAGCCTGATTACAGTTCTTGTAGTATTAAGGACGGATCTATTAGATCGTTGGCAGCAACAGTTACCTGAAGGTACGCCAAATCAATTTATTTATGGTCTTCCTCCATTTGAAGTTGAGCAATTTAAAGCTCAGATCGAAAAAGAAGGTTGGCCAAGTACACCCTTGTATCCGAATATCCGCGGACGCCTAATTAAACATAATGGTCAGCCATTTTCGGAATCATTAAGAGCGCAAAATAACTCACTCAGACGAGAGTTGAATTTGACTCAAGCTCAAGGCTATCCAGAAGATAATGTCATTGTCAGTGGGCAGCCACAATTGCAGCAGGTGGGAGATGTTTCTGTTGAAGCAAATCTTGCTGAAGAGTTAGGGATAAAAGTGGGTGATCAACTCAGCTTTAGCTTGCCAGAAGGTGAACTTCAAGCCAAAGTTGTAAATTTAAGAACAGTCGAGTGGGAAAGCTTCAGTCCAAATTTTTTCTTCATTTTTGCACCGAATACGATGGATGAAAATGCTGGAAGTTATTTAGGAAGTTTTTTTGTACCTCAAGATGAAAAATCCAAGTTGGTCAATCTGATTCAGCAGTTCTCAAATACTGTATTTATCGATGTTTCCTTAATTTTAGAGGAAATTAAAAACTTAGTATCTGTTCTGGTTCAGATTATTACCATTCTTGCGCTTCTCGTCAGTGTTTCAGGTTTTTTGGTGTTGATTGCTTGCATTAATTTATTGATGGATGAGCGAAAGCGAGAAGTCGCGATTTTAAGATCATTTGGCAGCTCAAAATCCAATTTGAAAAATATGCTGAGTTTAGAAATTGGATTTATCGGCTTTATGGCTGGCTTAGTATCGTGTTTTTTTGCTGAGGTCATCAGTGCGATCGCCAGTTATAAAATGGATCTCGCAATACAACCGCATTGGGAAATCTGGGTGATTCTACCTATGAGCATGACGATCTTATGTGCGCTGATTGGTCGTTATCGTTTAAGCTACTTAACTGAGATTCCTCCATTAAAAAGCTTGCGCGAACTCAATCAATCATAAAATTTATGAGGTCTAAAAAATGCAATTGAAATTAATACGCCAATTGCATTTTCATTTGCTGCAACATTTCAGCCCAAATGGGTTGTATTCCGCTCACTAAGCCTAAGTTATATTGATACATGAACCAACATAAGAAGATGCCTAGAGGAAGTACCACGATGGTAGTGGTGAAGCCTAGTCTAAATCGTTGACCGATGTACCAACATAAAGCCATGACTGCACCCATCAACATTCCACCAATATGCGCTGCATTATTTATTCCAGGGATCATGAATCCCATACCAATATTTAATGCCAAGATGATCAGCAGCGATTTACGATCAAAGAGAAATTGTTGTTGTGGTAAAGGGGGAAAAAGAGATAAGAGCGTTAAAGCACCACCTAAACCCATAACGGCACCTGATGCACCTGCGGATACACGTGGAAATAAATCATGGTTGACATGCTCCAATAACTCGTAACTATTCCGAATATCAATCAGTCCACTGATCAAGCTTCCCATAATGCCTGCTAATAGATACAAGCCTAAAAAATAAACGTGTCCAAGTGTTTTCTCAGCGACATTGCCAAAGATATACAATGCCCACATATTGAGCATTAAATGAATAAGACCAAAATGAAAAAATGTACTGCTGAAGATTCGGAGGGGTTCCTCTAAATAAGTCAGCGGTGCATAATCAGCACCCCAGCGCAAAGCATCTATTGTTGCTGGGTTTGATATATCCACCCCGCTAAAGATTTGCCAGATAAAAAGTCCAACATTCAGTGTAATGATTAAAAACGTAATCTGACTTAAGGGTAGACGTGATTGGCTTTGAAATTGGGGTGGTTGCATTTCAGTCATGTCATTGTATTCTGTGATAATGATATGGATTAAGGTCAAGCATGTACTACGCTAACAAAAGGAGCAACACACTGACATGAAAGCATTTATTGTTCGAACTTTATTGGTCATTGTCAGTATCATCCTTGTAATTCAACTATGGATTTTTTCAAGTCTTGCATGGTGGAGAACCAATGCTGTTGATACAACGATGCTCATGCGTTGGACATATTGGACCGACAGTTCGAAGCCTATTCAGCATCAATGGCGTGATTATGAGAATATCAGTGATCATCTGAAACGTGCGATTATTGCAGCTGAAGATGCTAAATTTATGCAACATCATGGCTTTGATTTTGACGGCATAAAACATGCTTTGGAAAGAAATAAAGAAAAAGAACAAGTGGTTGCGGGTGGATCTACCATTTCCCAACAATTATCCAAAAATCTATTTTTATTTAATAAGCGTTCTTTTTTACGTAAAGGACAAGAGGCGGTCGCTACTGTCATGATGGAGCGTATGTGGTCAAAACAACGCATTCTTGAGGTATACATGAACTCCATTGAATTTGGAGATCATATTTTTGGTGTGGAAGCTGCAGCACGTCATTATTTTGGAAAATCGGCAAGCAGTCTAACACGTGAGCAAGCCGCATTTTTGGCAGCGATCTTGCCGAATCCGCGTTATTATCAACACCACCGTCAAGATCGTAAACTCAAAAATAAACAGCGAATTATTTTGCGTTACATGAATGCTTCAAGAATTCCGTGAAATGTAATTGTCTAAAAAACTTTCGTGAGATCAAAAATGCACAGTGATCATGTGCATTTTTTATGAAATTGTCATAAATTTGAAGCATACTTAAGACAGATCTTTAGCATGCAGGTTTTGTGGTATGAATACCGCGATGACAAATACTCCAACTGAATATACTTATAATGAACGATATATCAATCGTGAACTTTCAATTTTAGATTTTCATCTTCGTGTTTTAGAACAAGCGGTTGATCCATTGCATCCATTGCTTGAGCGAATGAATTTCTTATTGATTTTTTCAAGAAATATGGACGAATTCTTTGAAATTCGTGTTGCGGGTGTTATGGAGCAATTGGAGCTCGGTAATGAAAGCCGTAGTCCAGATGGGTTAACACCAAAGCAAGTTCTTGAGAAAATTTCACAGACTGCGCATGCTGCAATAGAGCGTCAATATCGTATTTTGAATGATGAAATTTTTCCAAAATTACGTGAAGAAGATATCTGCTTCTTACGTCGTGGAGAGTTGACACCTGCTCAATCCCAATGGATTAAAAAATATTTTCAGGAACAAGTTGCGCCAGTACTTACTCCAATTAGTTTAGATCCAGCACATCCATTCCCGCGTTTAGTCAACAAATCACTCAACTTTATCGTCACGCTAGAAGGCAAAGATGCTTTTGGACGACAGATTGATTTAGCCGTTGTCCCTGCGCCACGTTCTTTACCACGTGTGGTTCGTTTACCTGACGAGTTAACCGATGGTAAAGAACACCACGTGATGCTGTCAGCGATTATTCATGAGCATGTCTCTGATTTATTCCCAGGAATGACTGCGACAGGTTGCTATCAATTCCGTGTGACGCGAAATGCGGATTTAGCCCTTAATGAAGATGTCGAAGATTTGGCAAAAGCATTAAAAGGGGAGTTAAACTCTCGTCGATTTGGACGTGCTGTCCGTTTAGAAGTGACAGAAAATTGCCCAAAACATATTTATGATTACCTTCTCAACGAATTCGACTTGCATGAAGAACAATTATATAAAGTTGATGGACCTGTGAACTTGGCACGTTTAGTGTCTAATTTTAAACGTCCGCATTTGAGATATGACTCACATACGCCGGTCATTCCTAAAGTATTAAAGAAGTCTGAAAATGTTTTTTCTGCGATGAAGAAACAGGACATTCTTTTACATCATCCATTCGAATCATTTGCTCCAGTTATTAATTTATTACGTGAGGCAGCACGAGATCCACAAGTTTTAGCGATTAAGCAAACATTATATCGAAGTGGGCCTGATTCTGAGATTGTTCAAGTGTTGGCTGAAGCTGCACGTAATGGTAAAGAAGTCACAGCTGTCATTGAACTTCGAGCGCGATTCGATGAAGAGTCAAATATTGCGGTAGCAAATGTTTTGCAAGAGGCTGGTGCTGTGGTGGTTTATGGCATCGTAGGCTATAAAACACATGCAAAAATGATTCTCGTTGTGCGCCGTGAAAATAATAAATTGGTTCGTTATGTGCACTTAGGTACAGGGAATTATCATGCAACCAATGCCCGGATCTATACCGATTACGGATTGATGACAACGGACAAAGAGCTTTGTGAAGATGTGCATCGTATATTCCAAGAGTTGACTGGAATGGGCAAAATGGCAAAATTGAAGAAATTACTTCATGCGCCATTTACGTTGCATACACAGTTAATTAGTTATATTGATGAAGAGATTGCTCACGCCAAAGCGGGTAAGCCAGCTCAGATTATTGTGAAAGTGAATGCGCTGACTGAAGTGCAACTGATTAATAAACTTTATGAAGCATCACAAGCTGGTGTGCAGATTGATTTAATCATACGTTCAATTTGTTGTTTAAGACCAGGTTTGCCAGGGCTTTCTGAGAATATCCGTGTGCGCTCTATCGTTGGACGATTCTTAGAGCACACACGTGTGTATTATTTTGGAAATGCAGGGCAACCACGACTGTATTGTTCAAGCGCAGACTGGATGGATCGTAATTTATTTAATCGTGTTGAAGTTTGTTTCCCTGTTGAGGATCCAACTTTGAGAAAGCACATTTATCAACATGGTTTATTGAATTATATGAAAGATAATCAACAAGCTTGGTTGTTAAATGGTGATGGAACTTGGTCACGTGCGCAATGCGATGAAGGTGAGACTCCTCATAATGCGCAACATAAATTGCTTGAACTCTTTAAATCTTAAATGATTTTTATAAAAAAAGGAGCCAAATGGCTCCTTTTTTGTGATGACTTATTAGCAAATATCAGCAGTAATGCGCTGTAGAATTTGTAAAAGGACATCAAATTCGCTTTGCAATGGCGTACTTTTACGCGTCACTAATGACAGAATGCGTGAAGGGGCATTCTCAATTGGTCGGATCACCAATTGATCATTATTTTTCAGCATATGTGTATTTACCGCAATCTGAGGTAGTAATGTAAAGCCCAGATTAGAACTCACCATTTCAACCAAGGTTGGTAATGAGCTCGCTTTAAGGCGATGATCATTCTTGCGTTCACCGATAGGGCATACACTTAAAGTATGGTCTCTTAAGCAATGACCTTCTTCAAGCAACATGAGGTGTGTCAAATCAAGGTCTTCTAGAGATTTAGCTTGCGCCGTTTTGTGGTCAGCTTTGTTTGCAACTAAGTACAAACTCTCTTTCGCAACTTCAGCGACTTTTAAGCCACGTGTGTCGAATGGGAGCGCTAACATGATCATGTCTAAATTGCCATGTTCTAGCTTTTCAACCAAATGTTCACTCTGTGCTTCATGAAGATGTAGTTGAATTTTAGGCAGCTCTTTATGAACTTCTTCTAACAATTGCGACAAAATAAATGGTGCAATCGTTGGAATAATTCCTAAATGAAGATCACCAGTAAGTGGTTCGCTCATCTCACGGCTCAGTCGCATGAGATCTTGAGCATCAGCAAGAAGGACACGTGCTCGTGCAACCACTTGCTCACCGAGAGGGGTTAAACGTACATTTTGGCGATCACGTTCAACGAGAACGCCACCCAATAAACGCTCGAGCTCCATAATCCCGCCAGAAAGCGTAGACTGAGTAACGAATGAGCGACGTGCTGCTTCTGTAAAATGCAACGTCTCAGACAGAGTCACGAGATATGACAGCTGTCTTAGGGATGGTAATGCAGCCATAGTGTCCTAGTGTTTATCATTTAAAATGTTTTGCAAACAAACCACTCAGTTGTGGGATGAAATGCGCAGGAATATCATGCCCCATTCCTTCGATTAATTCAAACTTTGCGCCTGATATTGCTTTTGATACTGCCTTGCCGTGGCTAAAAGGGAGTAGACGATCCTTTGAGCCATGTACAACCAGTGTTGGCTTTTGAATTTGCTTATCGATAGAAACTAATGAGCCTGTACATAATATTGCTAAAAACTGTTGAAGTACACCCGCTGGATGATAACTACGCTTATATAATTTACGCGCGTTTTGAATAACTTCCAATTGATTGACGTAACCAGGTGAACCAATCGTCTGAATGACTTTAATACTATGATTTACAATACCATCTTCATCATTCGATGCAGGGCGACCAATAAGACTAAATAATTGTTTTGGAAATGGCGGCGGAAGAAATGGCTGATTATTACTGGTAAATAATAATCCTAGTTTATCCACTTTTTCTGGATATTTTGCTGCCAATATCTGAGCGATCATTCCCCCCATTGATGCACCAATAATATGCGCTTTTTCAAGACCTAATCGTTCAATGAGTAACGCTACATCTTCAGCCATATCATATAAATTGTAAGGAGAGCCTTGATTTCCTAGACCAAAAGCAAATCGACCCATAAGTTTAAATGTATTGAGGCGAGGTCCCTTGTGCTTAATTTTTGTTGAGAGGCCAATATCTCGGTTATCGAAACGAATGACTCTGAAACCTTGGTCTATTAAAGATTTGCAAAAAAAATCTGGCCAAAAAAGCATCTGCGCACCCAGTCCCATGATGAGAATAATCGTAGGATGTTCAGCCTTGCCTCCAACTTCAATATGAAGGTCGATCCCATTGCCTAGACTCACTTTACTTTCTTGCATGAATGGAGCATAAGGTGAAACTTGATATTCTAGTGCGTTATTCATTTTTATTGTGTCCAAACTAAAAGGGTACTTTCATTTGAAAATACCCTAAATCTTTGAATAATTAAACGGCAGCTGGAATTAAATCTGGGACCAGTTTGGTCAATGTTAAACGTTGCTTCGCTGCTGTTGGTCCAAGTAGCACAAATCCACGAAGCGTTGATTCTTGGTCAAGTGCTTTAGCAATCATTCCGTCATCGAGCTCTTCAGTTTCCCAAGTTGCCTCTACACCTTGAGGTACAGGTAATACAGTCAGTGGTGCAGCAGGAGTTTTCACTGCAACTGGCATCGCTGGATAATGAACTTGTGTATTTTCACCAGACAATGTTTTAGCTAAAGCACGTGCTTGTTGCATAATTGGCATGACATACGGAAGCAGTAAACCATTTACTTCTGCACAATCACCTAATGCATAAATATCGGTTTTATTGGTTTCCATTAAAGTGTTAGTCACAATCCCACGGCTGGTATGGATTCCTGCTTCTTGTGCAACTGATGTATTGGGTTGCAGGCCAACAGCAGAAAGAACAACGTCAGCTGTAAAGCTCTGTCCATTTGCAAGCGTTACGGTATAGCTTTCGTCTGAGTTTTTACTTACCCGATCTACGGTGGTACTTAATGCAAACTGAATACCTGTTTCTTCAAGATTTTGCTGGAAAGCATGTGCAACGTGTTCTGGTAGAAGGCGACCCAAAGGTTGTGGGGCAAGATCAATCACAGTCGCTTGATGACCAGTGTTCTGTAAATCGTTGGCAAACTCACACCCAATGAGGCCTGCACCTAAAATGACAACACGCTTGTCTTGTTTAAGGTCGAGCTTAGAGCGAAATTCACGATAATCAATCAGTGAGTTAACTACATGAATATCATCAGCGCCATCACCTGAAATGGCTAAACGAATAGGGTTAGCACCTACAGCTAATATTAATTTGCTGTATATAAGGTTTTCAGCTTGTCCATCTTTTGTGTAGGTCAATTGATGTTGATCTGCAGAAATTGAAGTTACAGTCGCATGATGAATAATTTGCATATTCAATTGCGCAGACATTTTCTCAGCATCACCTAAGGCAATTTGCTCTGGCGCTTTTTTACCTACAAGTGCATTAGATAAAGTTGGTTTTGCATAGTTCACCGCATCATCTGAGCAAATCATAACAAGTGCTTGTTCAGCATTCAGTTTGCGAAACTCTCGCGCTAATGTGTAACCTGCCATGCCAGAGCCAACAATGATGATCGGTTGCATAGTACTCTCCAATACTGATAATTTTTTTAGTAAATAAGAAAAAAGACCATATCAAAATGGTCTTTAAAGGAAATCTGTATTAGATTTCAATCATTTCAAAATCTGCTTTTGATACGCCGCAATCTGGGCAAGTCCAATCATCTGGAATATCTTCCCATTTAGTGCCTGCAGCAATGCCATCTTGTGGCCAGCCTTCTGCTTCGTCATAAATCCATCCACAAACGATGCATTGATATTTTTTCATTTGATTCTCCAAAAAATACTGACAATTCCATTTATTGGTGTCAGCCAAAATCTTTCTCACACCTAGACTCGAGTGATATGAATTTTTATCGTTCATATTCAAGCAAATTTTTACGCAGTTCGAGGTGGAAAGTAAAGTAAATAACGGAGTTTAGCTGACTAAAAGAGAAGCTGAATGGCAGATTAGGACAAAACGCATGCTAATTATGCTAATGCATGATAGGACTGAGCATTAAATCTTTGAAATATTTGCCAAAATTATATGTATTATGATTTAAAAAAAATTGTCAGACTTTTGTCGCGTATTGATTTACTAGCTATTCATATAAAATTTATACTGTTTGTGTTTTATACTTGTTATTTAATTAAAAAATGGTTTATTAAAAATCAATAAGTTATATTGGTTGGTATTTTTTCTTAGCTCATGTTTGCTATATTTTTTGTCAATAATTCGTTAAAATTCACGCATTCTTTTGTCTAATTTTTATCTCCTATGTCTACTTCTTTGTCTACATCATTGTGGTCACACATTCGTACGGTCCAAGATTTTCCAAAACCAGGAATTTGTTTCTTTGATTTAACTCCTTTGTTCATGCAGAGCATTGCACCTTTAACTGACGCCTTAATCGAAAGTATTCCTGCGGAGCAATTGGCAGAGGTAGAGAGTTTCGTTGCGGTTGAAGCACGTGGGTTTGTTTTGGCGAGTTTGTTGGCGCAACGTACTGGTAAGGGGTTGTTGTTGGTTCGTAAAGCTGGAAAATTACCACCACCAGTAATTGGTGTGGGCTATAGCCTTGAGTATGGCATGGACCGTTTAGAAATGTCTGCGGATGTACAGGCTCAAAAAGTGATTATTGTTGATGATGTATTGGCCACAGGTGGTACATTAAAAGCAGTTAAGCAATTGATGGATAAATGTCAGCACACTGTTTTAGGGGCGAGTATTTTCCTTGATTTGCCAGACTTACACGCGGATTTAGGAATGAATATTTGGTCTGTTTTGGACGATAAATCAAAACCTCAAATTTAAGTCGAAAAGCCTTGTGATTCACAAGGCTTTTTTAATGTGATTGATGATTTGAGTGGCTGACTAATCCGATCAGGTAATTCAGGCGATCAGGGTTTTCCAGTTGATGACGGCCACCAATAATACTTTCAACGTACATGTATGGCTCTAATAAGTCAGAGGTACTATGCATATCAATCAGTTCATCACCAAGTTCGATATAAGCGATTTGAGATGAGGTTTTGGATTGAAGCTCCTCAATTGTAATCGCTGGATAATCAGGATCAAAAGATGGCATTAGGCTCGGATTTGCAATCACAGCAGGAAGTTGAAATCGATTTGACATCTTTAATGCCCAGTAACCACCTAAACTATGTCCTACTAAAATGTCTGGTTTAATTTTCTCGATCATATCGATATAAAAACGTTCAACAGCAGCGTATTTTAAATTTCGATAATCAACATTAATGCAATATTTATTTTTAGAAAGAATTGCCTGAAACTTGGTAGATTCTCTTGAAGAATCTAATCCATGCATAAACAATACTTTAGGGTCTTGAGTGTTCATAAGTCATCATTAAATCCATTCTATTTTTTATGATTGTTGAAAGTATACTTTTCCACAATTTATAGGATGATTGTAGAGTGCTGTATTCAAAGTACAACTTAGCTTTTGGTCTAAGAAATGTTCAGAACTAGACTTTAGTGGATGAAATTAAGCGTTTTTCAAATGGCTGATTATTTTTTCTAATGCTCAAGTACTTTGAATTCTGCTATGCTATGCAACTTCTTTTTTAAATAAAATTACGAGGCAGAGATGACGCAACAAAACGCTCAATCGACTTCTGAACAAGCCATTTCCGAAAACGATTTAATCGCACAGCGTCATGCCAAGTTAAAACAGATTCAAGATAAGGCTCAAGAGCAGGGTACTAGCCCTTGGCCAAACACGTTTAAGCGTGAACATTATGCACAAGACCTTCAGGATCAGTTTGCTGATAAATCAAAAGAAGAAATTGAAGGCAGTGAAAAAGTTTATGTCAAAGTTGCGGGTCGGGTGATGTTGAACCGCGGTTCGTTCATGGTGATCCAAGACATGACCGGCCGTATTCAGCTTTATGTTGCACGTAAAGAATTATCTGCAGAGACTTTAGACACCATTAAAGGTCTTGATCTAGGTGATATTATTGCCGTTGAAGGTTACATTGGACGTTCAGGCAAAGGTGATCTTTATGTGCATATTGAACATTTTGAACTCCTCACTAAATCACTCCGTCCTCTTCCAGATAAGTTCCACGGTCTAACAGATACAGAAGTAAAATACCGTAAACGTTATCTTGATCTGATCGTGAACGAAGAAACGCGTAAGACTTTTGAAATTCGAGCAAAAGTAGTTGCTGGTATTCGTAACTTCTTGACTGAAAAACGTTATATGGAAGTTGAAACGCCAATGATGCATGTGATTCCAGGTGGTGCTTCTGCGCGTCCATTTGAAACGCATCACAATGCCTTAGACATGCCATTATTCTTACGTATTGCACCAGAACTTTACTTAAAGCGTTTGGTTGTAGGTGGTTTTGAACGTGTGTTTGAGATTAACCGTAACTTCCGTAATGAAGGTGTGTCTACACGTCACAACCCAGAATTCACTATGATCGAATTCTACCAAGCTTATGCAGACTACAAAGACTTGATGGAACTGACAGAGCAAATGCTAGAAAAACTAGCAATTGATATCTTAGGTTCGACAGATGTACCTTATGGCGAAGAAGTGTATAGCTTCAAAGGTCCATTCAAGAAAATCTCAATGTTTGATGCAATTCTTGAACATAACCCACAATTTACACCTGAAAATGTAAATGATCGAGAGTTCTTAGCTGAGTTTGTTAAGAATGAACTTAAAGAGCAAGTGAAGCCAGGTTTTGGTCTAGGTAAGCTTCAAACGATTGTATTTGAGGAAACTGTTGAAACGAAACTTCGTCAACCGACCTTCATTACTGAATATCCTGCGGAAACCTCTCCATTGGCACGTCGTAACGATGACAACCCGCACATTACTGACCGTTTTGAATTCTTTATTGGTGGTCGTGAGCTTGCAAATGGCTTCTCAGAGTTAAATGACCCAATTGACCAGGCTGAGCGTTTCCAAGCACAGGTAGCTGAAAAAGATGCGGGTGATGATGAAGCAATGCACTATGATGCCGACTTCGTTGAGGCGCTTGAATATGGTTTACCTCCTACAGCAGGTGAAGGGATTGGTATTGATCGTCTGGTAATGCTATTTGCCAATGCGCCAAGTATTCGCGATGTGATCTTATTCCCACATATGCGTCACAAAAATGCGTAATAGTGAAATTAAAAAAGCCCTTCTTTGAAGGGCTTTTTTAATTTTTCTTAACATAAAATTAAATTTAAATGTTTTTTAGTGTGAGTTTATTTTGAGGTTTTAATCACAAAATATTTGATTAAGGTGATAAAAAATATAGAAAATTATCTTTAAGGCTAATCTGTTTAACCAGCTGTATGTTTATCAAAATATTTATACAATGTTATTAAATGTATCTAATTAAATACTTAATGTAAAGTTAATGGATTTATAAATTAAAAATTCAAATAATCAATAAGATATAATCCTAAATTGATTTGTGATGAACCCGAATAGACTTATAAAAATCCTATCATCGAGCTTACTATTTTCTAGTCCACTGGTGTTTGCCAATGGTATTCTCCTCAACGATGAAAACCTGAGAGATGATTTAAATTGGCTGAATCAACAAGGTGTGATTCAAATAAGCACCTCGACATGGCCGCTAAGTGGTGATGAAGTCCAACGTGCCCTCAACAATGCTAAAATTAACTCCATTGAACAACAAAAGGTTATTCAGGAAGTCGAAAGAGCGATTAAGCAGCAAAATGAAACATTAAAAGTGGATGCTTTCGCGGAGAGTGATCAAAAGAAAATCCCACAATCTTTTGCCGATCATCAAAAAGCACAATATGCGCTTGGTGCAGAGTTAAATCTTGGGGGGCAAAATTGGGATGCGAAGCTCAAAGTTAGAGGTGAAAAAGACCCTCAGATAGACAATGGGCAAGATGTTAACCTAGAAGGCTCATATCTTGCGGGTAAACTTTGGAATCAATGGCTCATTGCTGGTCAGATTCCAACCTACTGGGGATCTGGACACGATGGTAGTTTGATACGTGGAGATGCAAGTCGACCAGTATATGGTTTCACTCTACAGCGTGCTGAACAGTCTGCTTTTGATCATAAATGGCTCTCATGGATCGGGCCTTGGCAATACCAAGCTTTTGGCGGCCAGTTAGATGATTATAAAGCAGTACCTGATGCTAAAATTATTGGTTTACGTTTGACCGCACAACCACTACCTTATTTAGAGTTCGGTGCATCACGCATTATTCAATGGGGTGGTGAAGGTCGCCCTGAAAGTTTAAGTAGCCTATGGGATGCTTGGTTAGGTAATAAGGATAACGGCGGTACAGGTGAGCCTGATCCATCTAACCAGATTGCAGGATTTGATGCGCGTTTGAATCTAAGCTATTTATTGAACCAACCAATTGGCGTTTATGCGCAATACGTGGGGGAAGATGAAGCTGGTGGCTTACCTGCTAAGAAAATGTATCAGGCTGGGGTGGATTATTCTTCATCTTTAAAAAAAATGCCTTATCAGGTTTATGCGGAGTGGGTAGACACCACTACAAATGGTAAGGCGCGAGGGATATCTTATAATCATCATATTTACACAGATGGATATTATCAACATGGCTATCCTCTTGCACATGCGATTGGAGGAGATGGTAAGATGATTTCTTTGGGTGGAAATATTCGTTTTGATGCCATGAATAGACTTTCAGGTCGCGTATTATTTTCAAAAGTAAATCAATCAAATCGAGATACCAATGCTGCATTTTCCGAAGAAGATGATATCCAAGCATTAGATTTAACTTGGACGCATTTTGTGAAGCCGAATTTGCCATTAAAGATTAATGGTTGGATTGCAGATTCAGATCGTCATGGTAATGATGCAGGTGCTTCTGTTGGTATTGAAATACCTTTAGATGTCAAAAAACTGAGACGTTAATATTCTTAGATTAGCAATTGAAAAAGCCACCTGAAAAGGTGGCTTTTTTTACATGAGACTTGTTTGTATCCGAACTTTCATTTCTAAGCTAAGTTGCGCGATATAATCCTTCATCCATGGGTAATTCTGTCCCATTGGATTTACTTTAGTGGCTGTGTCTAAAAAACTAAGCTCAGGTTGACTGAATAATTGCTTTTCTAAGCAGTCTTTAAATTGCTCAGCGTTCGCATATAAATCTGTTTCAACTACAAAAAAATGTTTTGGGTAATTGTAAAAGGCGTAGCACAAATTAAAAGCTTTTTGATTGCCTTTTAAATGACCAATACTAATTTCACTTCTATGATCTTGATTGCTATGTGTAACGCCAATCAAGAACTTTAGTTTTTGATCAGTATGTTCAACAGCAAACTGTAAGCCAATTTGATCAGCAGTTAACTCGTGCTGAACAAAAATATTTAAAGCAGAACCATTTTCAGTAAACGGTTCTTGTAACACTAGAATTTGATGATGCTGATAAATATGACCAGCAATTTGAGCTCGCTCTAAATGTTGTTTAAGAGATTCAAGGCTAAGCATGGGAGATAAAAATAACTAATTTAGAGATTTTTTATATTGAATGAATCCCGTTTCGGTTGCAACACGATTATACAAAAGTCTAGCATTATCATTGCTTTTATGGGTTAACCAATACACTCTATCATAATTATTTTTACATTCGTCATAGCTAAATTCTATTAATTTCCTGGCTAAGCCTTGATTTCTATAATTTGCTTCAATAAACAAATCTTGGAGATAACAATAAGGGAGTTTAGTCCAAGTGCTTGCGTGAGAAATGAGATGTACAATTCCGACGACGTTTTGATTTTTTATAATGGCATAACCAAACATGTCGGTTTGCGACGCATCAGATAATCGTTTGAAAGTCAGAGCCGCTTGTTGAGGATTCAATTCGGTGTTGTAGAATTCAAGGTAAGCTGACCAAAGGGCTAACCATTCTTGGTATTTTATATTAGAAAGGCCTGTAATTGTTATCATAATTAGATTGTCTCTTTGCTTATATTCTATTTGAGTATATTAATATAAAAAAACGAGATAAAGCTCCGTTGTCTAAATCACTATAATGAATATAAATTTTCAAAAGTGTCATAAGTACACATATTCTAGCTGGTGTTGTCCATGTCATTAAATGAGGAAAGACTTACTCATCTTAAACAGCTTGAAGCTGAGAGTATTCATATCATTCGCGAAGTTGCTGCAGAATTCGAAAATCCAGTCATGCTTTATTCGATTGGTAAGGACTCGGCAGTTATGCTGCATTTAGCGCTTAAAGCATTCTATCCTGCAAAACTCCCTTTTCCACTGTTACATGTAGATACAGGTTGGAAATTTAAGGACATGATTGCTTTCCGCGACAATATGGCTAAGCAACACGGTTTCGATCTTATCGTCCACCAAAATAAAGAAGGTAAGGATGCTGGGATTAACCCATTTGATCATGGTAGTTCGAAATATACTGATATCATGAAAACTCAGGGTTTAAAACAGGCATTAGATAAATACAAGTTCGATGCTGCATTTGGTGGTGCTCGCCGTGATGAAGAAAAATCACGTGCCAAAGAACGTGTGTATTCATTCCGTGATGATAAACATCGTTGGGATCCTAAAAACCAACGTCCAGAACTTTGGAATCTTTACAATGGTAAAGTGAATAAAGGCGAAAGTATCCGTGTGTTCCCATTGTCGAACTGGACTGAGCTTGATATTTGGCAATATATTTACTTAGAAAGTATTCCACTTGTTCCATTGTATTTAGCGGCAGAACGACCTGTTGTTGAGCGTAGTGGTACATTAATTATGGTGGATGATGAGCGTATGCCTTTAAAAGAAGGTGAAGTTCCACAAATGAAATCGGTTCGTTTCCGTACTTTGGGGTGTTACCCATTGACAGGTGCGGTGGAGTCGACTGCTAACACCTTGCCAGAAATTATCCAAGAAATGTTGCTTGCAACGAGTTCTGAGCGCCAAGGTCGAATGATTGACCATGATGAAGCGGGCTCGATGGAAAAGAAAAAGCAAGAAGGTTACTTCTAGAATCTCTCTGCCGCAGCAGTGCTGCTCCTCTCTTTGTAAAAGAGAGGAGTCATCCCCCTTTTTCAAAGGGGGAACGAGGGGGATTCAAATACACCGATTTCAACATATTTGTGGAGCTATGAGCCATGTCTCATCAATCAGATTTGATTAGCCAAGATATCTTGGGTTATTTAAAACAACACGAAAATAAAGACTTATTACGCTTTTTGACTTGTGGTAACGTAGATGATGGTAAATCAACTTTAATTGGTCGTTTACTTTACGATTCAAAATTGATTTATGAAGATCAATTGCAAGCCGTTACACGTGACTCTAAAAAAGTCGGTACAACAGGGGATGCACCTGACTTAGCGCTACTTGTAGATGGTTTACAAGCAGAGCGTGAGCAAGGTATTACGATTGATGTAGCTTACCGTTATTTCTCTACAGAAAAACGTAAGTTTATTATTGCCGACACTCCGGGGCATGAACAATACACACGTAACATGGCTACAGGTGCGTCTACGTGTGATCTTGCGATCATTTTAATTGATGCGCGTTACGGTGTTCAGACACAAACACGTCGTCATACGTATATTGCAAGCTTACTTGGTATTAAGAACATTATTGTTGCGATCAACAAAATGGACTTGGTTGAATTCTCTGAAGCACGATTCAATGAGATTCAAACTGAATATGCAGGCTTTGTTGCACAATTGGGTGACCGTAAACCATCTAACATCATCTTTACGCCGATTTCTGCGTTAAATGGTGATAACGTTGTAAACAAATCTCCAAATACGCCGTGGTACACAGGCGAAACTTTGATGGGTACGCTTGAATCTGTAGAGATTAATCGTACTTCAGCTAAAGCTGACTTCCGCTTCCCTGTACAGTATGTGAACCGTCCTAACCTCGATTTCCGTGGTTTCTGCGGTACGATCGCACTAGGTGATATCAACGTTGGAGATACGATTACTGCGTTGCCATCAGGTAAATCATCTACAGTTAAAGAAATCGTTACTTTTGATGGTAACTTAGAACGTGCAGTTGCTGGTCAAGCAGTGACATTAACGTTAAACGACGAGATTGATATTTCTCGTGGTAACGTACTTGTACGTGCAGACCAAGAAGTACCGGCAATTTCTCGTTCTGTTCAAGCGACTGTTGTATGGATGGCAGATCAACCGCTTGCGATTGGTAAGTTATATAACGTGAAGATTGGTACGCAAACTGTTCCTGCTAAGGTAACAGCAATTAACTTCCGTACAAACGTAAATACGCTTGAAAAAGTTCAAGTTGAAAACTTAGAGCTGAATGCGATTGCGAATGTAACGATTGAATTTGATGCACCAGTCGTATTTGACCGTTATCAAGATAGCCGTTACACAGGTTCATTTATCTTTATTGACCGCTTAAGCAACGTTACAGTTGGTGCAGGTATGGTTGAAGAGGCAGTTGAGTGGACTGCACATAATGAGCCTGTAACATCAGAAGCACGTGCGGCGCGTTTGGGTCAAAAACCTGCTGCGGTAACTGTATCAAATGCTGCAATTGTGAATGCACAAGTATTAGAAAGCTTATTGATCCAACAAGGTGTTGTCGCGATTGCTAAAGCTGGTTTAACTGCTGAGCAAGTTGCATTATTACGTGAAACTGGAGTGGTGGTCATTACTGATACTGCAACAGGTACGGATGCAAGTTTTGAAGTAGAAGCTGCTGAAGAATTGGCTGAGAAGATTGTGGAATTGGTTCGTCTTTAAGATTGACTGATTTAAAAAAACCCGCCTGATGGCGGGTTTTTTTATTTAAAATTCAATAACGACCACACTAGCCCTAATGAGCTAAGATAGAATGAACATTAACGATAAATTCGAGATATGATGAAAATAGTAGCGTATTTGCTTTTGATGCTCTTAACGGCATGTGTTAATGCTCCGATACAACAAAAACACCCTAGTAAAGCTTGTTTAGAATACCAACAAATGATGACAGCGCCTATGCCTAGAGAAGCTATGCAAAAACTGCAAAAAAAATGCTTCGAATCTAAAGAATAGAGATTAACGGTAAAATTGGACTAAAAACTTAAAACATTTTCGTAGAGTAGAAAAGCTAAAAAATAAAATCATCGTTTAAAGTTAAATATTTTTTTATTGCTCATGAGTCTTGATTAAGAAGGAAACTAATCCATTCTATTTAATATTCATTTACTAAGAAAAATTATTAAACCATGCCTCAAGGTTCAAAATTTTAACGATATTGGATTAGTTTTGTGTGCTTGAAACTTGAAAAATATAGGAATAGTGATTGCATTGGTGCTAAATTAAATGAGATGAAATGATTAGGCGCTACAATGAATAAAGCACTCCCAAAATTTCACCCCAAACATCTCAATTGGCTGATGCCGTTAATTTTGTCATGTTTGATGAGTGGTTCAATTTCTTTAATTAATATTGTAATGAATCGTGGATTTTTTGATGGGATCTGGGTGGTCTGGATAAAGACGTGGGCAATGTCTTGGTTAATCGCATTTCCATTGATCTTAATATTTTTACCTGTGGTAAGAAAAATCTTAATGCGTTTTGTAAAAACTATGCCATAGCCCTTGAATGAAGGGTTTGATTAGCATTTAAAACAACAATTATAAAATTCTATGATCTTGCAACTGTTAAAAAATCGGGATAATTTTGCAAGTCGATAAAAATTACAACCTAAGGATTGGCATGACATATAACTCAGTGTTCAAGGAAAACTTATTTCAGAATCAGGTCATCATTGTGACAGGAGGTGGTTCTGGTATTGGACGTTGTACAGCTCATGAGCTTGCATCATTGGATGCACAAGTGATTATTACAGGGCGTACCCAAGAAAAACTCGATAAAGTTGTTGCTGAAATCATGGAAGATGGTGGCAGAGCCTATGGCATCGCTTGTGATAATCGTGATGAAGCACAAGTAAAAGCCATGATTAGCGAAGTAATTGAAAAATTCGGACGAGTTGATGGCTTGGTGAATAATGCAGGCGGACAATTTCCAGCGCATTTAGAAAAAATCTCAGCCAATGGATTTGATGCTGTCATTCGAAACAATCTACACGCTACATTCTATCTTATGCGCGAAGCTTACAATCAGTGGATGAATAAGCATGGTGGAAGTATTGTCAACATGACTGCTGATATGTGGGGAGGTATGCCGAATATGGGACATTCAGGCGCAGCTCGTGCAGGGGTCGATAATCTGACCAAGACAGCTGCTGTCGAATGGGGTAAATCAGGAGTTCGCGTGAACGCCGTAGCACCTGGATGGATTTTGTCATCAGGTATGGATACATATACTGGTGAAATGGCTGAAAAAGTGATTCCAAGTATGGCGGAGAAAGTTCCTTTGCAACGCATGGGAACAGAAGCTGAGGTGTCGTCAGCGATCGTCTATTTATTGTCTGAAGCGTCTAAATTTATATCGGGTGTCACGATACGGATTGATGGCGCAGCTTCTCAAGGCACACGTATATTTCCATTAAGCCCGGGTGAGAATAATCAAGCCTATGATGGATTTCACCGTTCTTTTTTACCCGAAGTGATCCAAAATTTAAAAAAATAAGAAATGCCCAATTGAAGCTTTAAACTTAACAATTGGGCATGTAATTTTAAAGTTTCTTACTGAATCGTGACTGTGACGGGTTTACCGTACAGGGTGTAGCTATAATTCGGAGCAATCGTGTATTGATAGCTCGGCATGACATAAGCTTTGCCTTGTTCACTAAACGTAATCGTTTGACCATTTTTGCTATATTTGGTAGAACCAGGCAGGACAATCATTGAATTAAAGTTTTGTGCTGAAGCCTTACCTATTTGAGTAACTTTTTCTCCACTCAAAACAACAGGCTGTCCCACTTTCGCAGTAATTTGACCTGGAGTATTGATCTTGACGACTAAATCAGAAGATTCATGAGCATAATCGGTGGTTAAGCCATGTGTTCCTTGTACATACATACGATTAAAATCATCTTTATTGGTACGGAATGTCCAAGGCCAGAAAGTTACGCCACGTAAGCTCGCCATTGACATTAACTCTTTGCTTAATCCTGCAAAAGACGGGTTAAATGTAGAAGAATATTTTTGAGTCGCGTCTAATATTCGACGTGTGTTTACAATATTGCTTTGTGCGTTCGGCGTACTCGTTAAGAAGCCTGTAGAAACACCCGGTAAGGTATTTTTCATCTGTAAGATTTGATCACCATTAAAACTAATAACAATCGATTGATCATAGGCATTATGCTTATCTAAAAGCTCTTTAATCTTCGCTACAATTTCAGGCTTAGCACTTTTAATTTCGATGAAATTGGTCACATGGGGGTATTTTTTGACTGCAGCCAAAACCTCATCCATGGTTGGAACTGGGCGACCATTAGGAATCGTACGTAACTGACGAATTTCAGCTAAGGTGAGATCTTCAGTATTTCTATTATCACCTGTGGTACGAGTTAATGTTCCATCATGCATTAGGAAAACATGACCATCTTTCGATAGATAGACATCATATTCAACTGCGTCAGCACCCACCTCAATAGCTTTAATTGTTCCTTCTAAAGTATTTTCATCCTCTAAGGCTGGAATGCCACGATGGCCTGTGATGAGGGGTTTTCTTAACAGGGTATTCGGTGCCATCTGCTTCATAATGTTTTGGAAAACATCTGGCTGTTGTGTATAGATCCCATTAATCCCAGTGCTTAAAATATCAGCTGCTTTGAATGCATCAATGCCATCTTTTTGATCTGGATGAAGTGTGCTTGCCCAAGGTGTAATTAATAAGCGTTGTAGATGAGATACGACTTCTGATTGCACTAAGTGCGGCGGTAAAATGACAATTTTTGATAAAGAAGAATTGGTATTATGAGCAATTTTTACAATATCTGATTTACTATTGGTTAAACCAGATTGTTTTGAATAGTCGAGTGCTGTACGCAATACAGGGATTTCAACACGAGCTTTACGTAAGAGTTCAGGCTGATCCGACACCAAGGTGATATCAGCGAGATCATAGTTTTCTGTCAACGTTTTCAGATTACGAATTGTTTTTTCTGAATTGATCGTTAATAGCGGAATATGACGTCGTGTTGAATCATTTAAATAATCTTTTAAATGAGTAATTTTCTTTTGATCTTGGTTAAGAAGATTGAGTTGCTCATCCAGTTGGTAGGCAACATGAGTTGCTAATGGAGCTGAGTTCAGTGTAGTTGCGCCAGCAGGCTGAGCGAGTGCTGGTGCCATGGAGACTGGCAATTGCTGATCGATTAGATCTGTAACTCGATTAGACTCTGGTAGGGCTTCAAGTTGCTCAGTCACTTTAATTGAATCTACACGCATCAAAGCGCCAGCTGTAGAAATGCCAATGCCACCCTGATTTAAATTGTAAGGTAGCGTGCTATCGAGTACGAGTTCATCATTAATATAATGGCGTACGCGTTGGCCATGTACAATGACTGTTGCTTTGTAGGTTTTATTTAACTCAAAATTCTCTTTATATGCAGATTTCTGTAAAACATTCCATGTGTTGTTAGGTTGACGCATAGAAAGTTCAAGACCACTTGCAGCGGTTGCATCAACCCGAAATGCGAATTGATAGTATGGAGTAAAAGCTGGATCAGCATATTGATCAGCGGCACGATAGATGATGCTACCCCAACGCCCGCCATTGTTATTTTCTAAGAAAGCAAAATCCATATCGATACGATAATTACGATGTTGCTGTAGTTCGTTTGGCAACATGATGGTCGTCATTTGTGTATCGTGCGCCGTACCATTGATGAATAGTGCTCCATCTTTAACTTCAATATTCCCTGGATTGCTACGAAGTTGAGTCCAATCGTTTGGAATAGCAATTAAAGCATTGAAATTTTCTTCAAAAAGTATTTTGGGTACAGGAACTTCAATTTCTGGTGTTTCAGGTTCTGGAGATGGATTAGGATTTTCTGTTTGATCTGGATTTGATACAGCATTTTTTTGATCATCATCGGAGCAAGCCGTTAAGCTTAATGTTAATAATATTGCTGACGTCAGTGTTGTAAATTTCATCATTAAAAAGTACTCGAAAAGTATGTCCCTAAGCGAGACACAATCTAAGTACATAAAATGACAATTCTATGGATTTGTCATAAATTAAAAAAAATATTACATATTAAATATTTATGAAATTCATCAGTTTTAAATACTGTCGTGTTTAAGCGGTGAACATCATTAAAAGTCCAGTTGAAATCTTATGAAAAGATGAGGGAAAATGCGATTTTCGAAAAAAACCAACTCAGCGAACTGAATTGGTCTCCAAATATCAATGTGATGTGCTTATTGAATGGTCACAGTCACGGGTTTTGCATAGATGGTATAGGTGAAATTGGGTGCTATGGTGTATTGGTAGCTTGGCATGACATAAGCTGTACCACGTTCACTGAAACTCACAGATTGACCATTTAGACTATATTTTGCAGAGCCTGGTAGTACGAGCATCGTATTGAAGCTTTGGTAACTTGATTGACCCAGTTGCGTTAATTTTTGCCCAGTGATTTGTAAAGGTTGACCAACAGTTGCTGATATTTGTCGTGGAGTTTCAATTTTGACCACAAAATTTGATGCATCTTGTGCATAATCCGTGGTCAACCCATGTGTACCTTGAATGTACATACGATAGAAATCATTTTTTATTAAACGGAACGTCCAAGGCCAGAAGGTTACACCACGTAAACTTGCCAGATACATGACGTCCTGATTCAAACCACTATAATTCGGATTAAATGTTGAAGAAAATTGTCGTGTTGTTTCCAAAATTCTTCGAACGTTTAGAAAAGTAGTTTGTTCCTTTGGTGGATATACCAATAAACCCGTTGATACACCTTTTAGAGTGTTCTTCATTTGAAGAATTTGTTGCCCATCAAAACTTATGACAATCACTTGACCATATGCATCATGTTTATCAAGTAAATCTTTAATTTTTGAAATTATTTCGGGTTTTGCACTCTTAATCTCGATAAAATTGGTGACATGTGGGTATTTTTCAACTACTGCAGCCAATACTTCATCCATCGTCGGTACGGCAAGTCGCTGCCCGGTCGTTTTTAGTTTACGAACCTCTTCGAGCGTCATGTTCTCAATATTTTTTGCGATACCCGTTGTGCGCAAAACCGATTTATCATGCATTAAAACGACATGGTCATCTTTTGTCAGATATACATCATATTCCACGGCATCAGCGCCAACTTCTATCGCTTTAAGAATACCTTCAAGGGTATTTTCATCAACTTGAGATGGAATTCCACGATGACCTGTAATGAGCGGTTTACGAAGTAGGGTGTTGGGCGCCATTGAGCGCATGATGGAATGAAATAATTCAGGCTGAAGCGTATAAATGCCATTCACTCCTGTCGTTAATATCTCAGCAGCTTGATAGGCATCAAGTTTAGGACTGGTCTGTCCAGAAGTATTGTGGGTAAAACCTGCCCAAGGTGTGATCAATAAACGTTGCAAGTGCGCAACCAGATGAGATTGAACCAAATGGGCTGGTAAAATCACAATTTTAGAAAGTGATGTATTGGTTGCCTGTGCAATTTTCACAACACTATTTTGATCTGAAATCAAATTGTACTTTTCAGACCAATCCAATGCTGTACGGATTTCTGGAATCTCCACACGCGCTTTTCTTAATAGATATGGATCATCAGAGACTAGCGTGACATCACTAAAATCATAATCTGAAGACAAAGATCTTAATTCAGCCAGTGTGTTTTCAGAGTCGATATGCAGAAGAGGAAGTGTTCTTTTGGTTTGATCAGAAAGAAGACTTCTAAGGTGCATCGTGGTCTTATTGTCGAAATCTTTTAAAAATAATTGTTCATCAAGTTGGTAAGCAATATAAGTGGCGGTATGAGCGTTATCATTTGTTAATGAGTCGGCTGGTTGTGCTAAAGCGGGCGCCATTGCAACTGGATATTTGTGATCAATGACATCTGTAATCCGATCTTGAGTAGGGAGGGCATCAAGTTGTTCAATCACCCGTATTGTGTTGACCTTCATCAGCAATCCTGATGCTGAAAGTCCAATGGCACCTTGGTTTAGGTTGATGGGTAATTCACCATCAAAAACCAATTGATCATTCAAGTAATGACGAACACGTTGATCATGAACAACAACTGTAGCCTTATAAGGTGTATTTAAAGCAATGTTTGATTCGAATTTGGATGTATTGATGACATTCCATGTGTTATTTGAGCGTCTAAGTGCGAGTTCTAGACCATTATAAGCAGATGCATCTGCACGAATAGCAAATTGGTAGTATGGTGTATATTCAGGTTGAGCAAACACATCTGAAGCTCTATAAATAATACTTCCCCAACGAGTACCGTTATTACGCTCAAGGTATTCAAATTCTAACTCAATTTTATAGTTGCGAAGCTTTTGAAAATCCGAACTTAACATGATGGTGGTGGGTTTGGTTAAATCTTTGCGACCATCAATCAGTAAAGCACCCTCTTTAAATTGAATGTTACCTGGATTTGAAGGCAGAATATTCCAATCAGAAGGTATTGAATAAAGTTCAGTAAAATCCAGATTTAAATAAGTGTTTGGTTGTGGAACATTGATCGGTGTTTCAGGTTCGAGATCTGGTGGTAGAGATGGTTTTGGATCTTCAGGTTGACTTGGTATGGGTGGCTCAGGTGTATTTGGTAAGGTTGATTTAGGTTGATCTTCCCCAGAGCATCCTGCTAAACCGAGCATGAGCGATAGTGTGACAACTAGAGTCTGCTTTTTCATTTTAAAATTCTCGAGTGTACGATCCATGACGACCTTAAAATTTAAGACATTAAGGTTACAATTCCGTTGTAAATCAAAAAAATACGAAGCTTTTTTTGTATTATTGAGTTATTTTAATATTCGTGTCTGAGGCCAGGTTCAAAATAAAAGATCTAAAACTTGCCATCCACCAACAATGACACGAATGATCCCCAAAGCGACGAACAATATCATTTCAAAAAAACAGAAAAATAAAAAAGTCCAACCTGCTGCACCATCCACTTTGCTCGCATCATACTCAACATAAAGCAATAACAACACCAGCCCAATTTGGAAATAGGTCATCGCAATCACTGCTGAATCCCATGGAAAACTTAACAAAAAAGTCCAACAGATGATGACCAAGGCAGCAAAACTGCATGGCAAAATAAATTGCAGCAAGTAACGCATATTATTTTCCCCAAAAAATAATGATTCGTTTTCATCCTTATACATAAGTAATACAGGACTTTATCAATGCGATCAACTATGATGAAATTGATTGAAATGAATGAAAAGTATTGTAAATAAAGGATTTGATTATGGCACAAAGCATGCAACACGTGATCATTACTGAACCAGGCGGCGTTGAGAAGTTGGCTTATGAAACGGTTGATATTCCGCAACCTAAAGACAATGAAGTCTTGGTGAAAGTACATGCTTTCGGCATTAACCGTCCTGATATTTTACAGCGCCAAGGTTTATATCCAATGCCTAAAGGGGTCACACCTGTACCTGGGTTAGAGGTATCAGGTGAAGTCGTTGCTGTAGGGGCTGAGGTAAACGCCTATCAGGTCGGGGATCAAGTGTGCGGACTCACCAATGGTGGTGGTTATGCCGAATATTGTGTGGTGCCTGAATCTCAGCTGATTAATATTCCTGAAGGAGTGAGTCATATTCAAGCTGCTGCAATTCCAGAAACATTTTTTACCGTTTGGGCGAATATTTTTCAAATGGGCAAAGCTAAAGCGGGGGAAACGGCTTTAATTCATGGAGGAACCAGTGGGATTGGAACAACAGCATTAATGTTGTGTAAAGCATTTGGCTTAAAAACTTTTGCGACTGTTGGCTCAGATGAGAAAGTAAAAGCAATTCAAGATTTGACGCATGCAATTAATTATAAAACGGAAGACTTTGAACAGGTCATTCAGCAAGCGACTGAAGAAAATGGTGTAGATATTGTCTTAGATATGGTTGGAGCGCCTTATTTAGCTCAAAACCTGAATATACTACGTCGTGATGGACGTTTGGTTTATATCGCATTTCTTGGAGGAGCTAAAGCCGACGGCGTAAAATTAGGTCAAATCATGATGAAGCGTTTAACCATTACTGGCTCAACTATGCGTGCACGTACCACAGCAGAAAAAGCCAAAATCGCTCAAGATTTAAAGACACATGTTGCGCCGTTATGGGCAAAAGGTGAATGTCTACCGATGATCTATAAAACTTTTAATTTTGATGAAATTCAAGCGGCTCATTTGGCAATGGATGCAGGTGATCACATTGGTAAAATTGTGGTGAAAGTGTTGGATTAATCTTAACCACCTATGTTCGATTCAGTCAGTGCTGAGGATGAATAATCTGCTTCGTCTCAACAGACTTAAGATTATTCATCTGCTAACCAATTCTTAGACTGTTCATTGCTTGCGTCCAATCTTGGCAAGAACAGCGCGGACAATCTTGAAGTGGTTGTTGAAGTTCAGTACAGAATCCACAATGTGTACACGCATATATTACGCTAGGTTTTACCTTGTATATTGATTGAGCTTGATCTGGAAAAATTGGTAAGCCATATTTAACTTGCTCATCGGGATAAAACAAAATACTGAAATTCCCATCGGACTCTAATAGACCGACTCGAATTTGACCTAAATGCTCAACGGATTGACGACGCATTTCCGAAAAGAACTCATCATGCGACATATTACCTCGCTTGAATGCTTCAAGGACGAGCATGCCATCTTTTACGATGTAACAGGATTTACCTTCGACTAAGTCTTCGAAAGGCTGATATTTCATCATTAACCACGTTGTGGTGCGGTAAAGCAAGATGATCACACTCATGACGACTACGGCTTGAATTAAGGGTAAATCCTCCGTAAACATTGGATCTCCAGCAATTGATCCAAGACAAAGAATAATGGCAACTTCAAAGATGGAGAGTTGTCTAACCCCTCGCTTGCCAGTCAAACGAAGAAAAAGAATGATGAGTAAATACATCACCACACATCGGATTAAAATTTCGAAAACAAATACCCATGTGGTGTCGTAAAAAAAGATAGAAGCAAAATCCATTTGTTCCTCAATTTTCTAGGTGATTCTACTTAAGCTATCAAGCGCCAAAAAAAAGAAATACAGAATTATTGTCGAATTATTATGACTTTATGTAGATGTGGTACGTGACTTGAATATTAAATCATGTTGTTTAAAAGATAGGGAGTGGAATTACAGTTGTTAATGTTAATCAGGATTTCGAATATATGAGATAAGGTTGGCATTTTTTATTCATTACAATGATCCGAAATGTTTGTTATGTATTTGTAATATTCTGTTATATTCTTATGGTTGCATGTTTCGGTGTTTAACCAAGAGTTAAGGTGTATTTTGGATTCATTCCGTAATCGCGTTCTGTTCATATTTGCCGGATTAACCATTATCCTTGGGATATGCGTATCGCTGTATATTGGAAATATCGCATCTCAGCACTTGGCTAAAGCCAGTGGACAGACCCTACATGTCGCAGCAAAAAATATCAGTAATGCCTTGGCAGCTTCTCTTGCCGAACGCGAGCGCGAAATGGTGCTGCTCAGCCAATCTCCATTCTTTTCAGAAGCAAGTCTAGATGATCCACGTGTTCGTACACGCTTGGAACAAGTCAAAAATGCGTATGTCTATTATGCTTGGATGGGGGTAACAGATTTAAACGGTGATGTTCAAATTGCTGCGGATGGTATTCTTGAAGGTGAAAACGTTTCTTCACGGCCATGGTTTAAGGCAGGTTTACAGGGTACATACTTAGGTGATGTGCATGAAGCTGTGTTATTGGCAAAAAAAATTCAAGCTTTAAATCCTCATGAGCCGATGCGTTTTATTGATTTCGCAACACCAATCTATGATCCAAATACTCAAAAATTAAAAGGAGTGTTAGCTGCACATGCAGATTGGGAGTGGGCACGTCATATTCTCAATAAAGCATTATCTCAAACAGCATCTCAGCGTGGCATAGAAGTCTTTATCTTAAACAAACAGGGTGAACTGCTGTATCCATTTAAAAGTATTGGACGAGTCAAGCCACCTCAACTTAAAGTCAACGATGCACTTTATTATATTGATGATTGGAATGAAGGGCAGGATTTCTTAACCGCAAATATTGCGGTGGAGTCCGAGACTAAAAGTGATATTGGTTGGCATGTGGTAATTCGTCAACCTTTGGCGATTGCTTTGGCTGATATGCGTGATTTGCAGTTCAAAATCTTCCTGATTGGTTTATTCGTCTCGCTGTTTATCTTTTATGTGATTTATCAACTTGCCAATAAATTGAGCAGACCCATTGAGGCTTTAGCTAAATCGGCTTATGCGGTCGAACAGGGAGACGTGCATACGGCATTTCATAGTCAAAGCAGCATCCGTGAAATCCAAGGATTATCACATTCTCTACAAAGCATGACGCAAACCTTATTGGAACAGAAACAACAATTGCTTGAGGCAAACCAATCTCTAGAGCGTAAGGTTCAAGAGCGCACTCGAGCACTTGAATTGGCTAATCTTGAGTTGATTCGATTGTCACGACATGACGCATTAACAGGTTTACACAATCGCCGTGCTTTAAACGAACAACTTGAATACTTGTTTGGTCAACATAAAAGAAATCAAATTGGCTATGCAGCACTTATATTGGATGTCGATTATTTTAAGCAAGTCAACGATCAATATGGTCATGATCAAGGGGATCAAGTGTTACAACAAGTAGCAAAAATCCTTGATCAAGCAACGCGTGAAACCGATTTTGTGGCACGTTATGGTGGTGAAGAATTTGTAATTTTATTGCCTGCAACACATCTGATGGGTGCGCAAGTTTTGGCAGAGAAAATTCGTACATTGGTGGAACAAGCTGTTATTTTGGCAGAGAAAACTTTGACCGTCAGTATTGGTGTCAGTGTGACTGATCTCAACGATGCTGATGCTTATGCCATTCTTAAACGAGCAGATCGACATCTTTATCAAGCAAAAGCCAATGGTCGAAATCAAACTGTGATCGATGCTTAAAATAAAGCATCCACATTTTGTTAAACTCAGTATTCTCTCATTGGACTAAACACCTGACGTGACTTCATTCGAAATTCAATCCAGTTCTTCTGCACAACTTGTTCAAGATCATAAGCTACGGGTTTTGATTAATCAGATTGAGCAGCAAAAATTACAATTATCCGCATGGCAACACGCCCAAGAAGAAATTCGTACCTACACGCAGAAGAAACTTATTCCTGTCTATCGTGATGTTTATCAAGTGCTGTTTCAGCAATTACAAAGTCTATGGAATAGCCTAAGTCAAATAGATTTAAATAAGTCGTCTCAAAAGGTTGTGGAAGAGAAGTGTTTTAACTTGACCCAAATGTTGAGCAAATCAAATATGCTCAATGAAACTCAACTTGAGACAGTTGAAAAATTCCATATTTATTTCGAACAGGTGTTTGCTCAACCACGAAATAAGCAAGATAAAAAGAACAACTTCGAATCTAGTCAAGCACCAGATGCTCATGGTGAACAAAATGATTCAACGATTGATGACGATTCATTGTGGGACAAAGCGCAGTATCAACAAGCAAGGCAGCAAGCCAAACTTAAACGGCAGCAAGATAAACAAGCCGAAGCAGAAAAGTTAGTGAATCAATCCCTGAAAACAGTATATCTCAAAACAGCATCTATCATTCATCCAGACCGTGAACCGGATGAATCCAAAAAGGCTGCAAAGACGGCATTATTACAACGTGTTAATGAAGCTTATGAACAAGAGGACTTATTCACGCTATTGAAGTTACAACTTGAAGTCGAGCAACTTCAAGTCGGTATACAGAAAGCTATTCATCAAGATCAATTGAAGTACTATCAACAAGTATTGCAAGCACAGAGTTTAACTTTAGAAAAGCAAATCCAGATATTGATTAATAGCTTAGTGTGGTCAAACAAGGCAAAAATTGAAGTACAAAAAACTAAAGGTGCTTTAAATATTGAAAAGCTCTATCAACAGATTGACCAAGATGTTTCATCGTTAAAACAACAACTCAAATTGGAAAAGCAGCGTTTAATGGATATGTCAAAAGCTTCCGGGTTAGCATTTTTGATTGAACATTCACTTCTTTGAATCCAAAACATACGAGCTATAAATAGCTGTTACTGACATCTACTCATTCCGTATTTCTCAATGGTTGATTGTCCTATTATTAAAAAATTAATATTATAATTTATATAAAATGTGTATTTTGTCGCATTTATTTGATGTATTGACCATAATATAACGATAATGCTCTAAAAACTAAAACTAGGAATAACATGAAAAGTAAAAAAGTCTCAGACATTATGATTGAAGTGTTGGAACAAGTCGGCGTAAAGCACTGTTACGGCATTGTTGGAGATACGCTTAATCACTTTACCGATTCTTTATCGCGTAGTTCTATTCAATGGATCAATGTTCGCCATGAAGAAGTAGGTGCATTTGCAGCAGGTGCAGATTCATTGATGAGTGGCAATTTAACAGTATGTGCTGGCTCATGTGGTCCTGGAAGCTTGCATTTTATTAATGGTCTGTACGAATCACACCGTAATGGTGCGCCTGTGGTTTTGATCGCAAGCCAACTTTCAACCGAACAAGCAGGCTATTTAGATTTTCCCCAATATGTCGACTTTAAAGAAATTTATAAAAGTTGTTCTGTATATTGCGAGGAGATCAAAGCAGCCAGTCAAGTCAGACATGTGATGACATTGGCCTGTCAGGCAGCATTGAATAAACGTGGCGTAGCGGTGGTCATTATGCCAACCAATATCAGCAGTCAATATATTCAGGAATCATTGGATTTCAGGGTACATCATCCGCAGCCTGAAACTACGCCTAATCCTGCTGAACTTGATCAGATTAAAAACTTCATCAATGCTCATCAAAAAGTCACGATTTATGCGGGTATTGGAGCTCAGCATGCTCACGATGAAGTGGTTGAACTTTCGAAAAAATTAAATGCACCCGTTGTGCATACCTCACGTGCAAAACATTTTATTGAATATGATAATCCTCATAATATGGGGATGAATGGTATGTATGGCAATAAAGCAGCCTTACATGCGATTAATCATAGTGAGGTATTGTTACTGCTTGGAACGGACTTTGCGTGGCCACAGTTTTATCCTAAACACGCGAAGATTATTCAAATCGATGTCGATGCTACTCATTTAGGTCGTCGCTATCCTATAGATTTTGGTGCTGTTGGACATATTGCACCAACGCTGCGTGCTTTAATCCCTTTAGTTGAAAAGAAGCAGAACCAACACTTTATTCAAGAGTGCTTAGATTTAAAGAAAGTTGCAGATGCAGCTCGTTTGAAAGAAGAGCGTATAGGTAAAGATGGTTTGATCCACCCGCAATATGTGGTGGCGCTCCTCAACAAATATGCAGATGATGATGCATTTTTTACTGGAGATGCAGGCTCATCGAAGCTATGGATGCTTCGTCACATCGATACCAATGGTAAGCGTAAATTGCTATGTAGTTTACTGCACGGTACGATGGCAAACTCGATGCCTCAAGCACTCGGCATTAAAAAAGCCTTTCCTGAACGTCAGGTGATTGCGCTATGTGGTGATGGTGGTCTGAGTATGCTGTTGGGTGATCTCATGACCATCGTACAGGAAAAGTTGCCGATCAAAATTGTTGTCTTTAATAACCATTCGCTCAATTTTGTAGAGCTTGAACAAAAAGTTGATGGCTTACTGGATAATTTTACCAAGTTAGCGAACCCTGATTTTGGCAAAGTGGCTGAAGCGATCGGGATTTATGGCATGACTCAAAAAGATGGTCATGGTTTGGAAGCAGCTATTCAGAAATTTTTAGCTCATGATGGTCCTGCACTAATCGATATTCATACCAACCCTGTAGAGTTGGTGATGCCACCAGAACCAAAATTTGAGCAAGTGAAGGCGACTTCATTGTATGCGATGAAGGCGGTTTTAGCTGGTCGAGGAGATGAGGTAAAAGATCTAATCGTGAATAATTTTATAAAATAAAATCGTTCGTCTCTTTAATCATTTTTTATGACAGTTTCTTCAAGTACTCATGGGATATTTATATCTGCTAGGCTTGAAGAAGCTTTTTTATACCGTTAAGTAAAGTTTTAATAAAAAATACAGTAAATTTACAATAAAAAATATCTTAAAAAATAAGCATTAACTCTTCATAAAATCATTTTGATCAATATCGTCATTGTTCCAACTGCTCATAGTTTCTATAACTGTTTTCCATTTTTGATTCAGTCATGATCAAGATGTGGAGATCATTTGATCTATGAGAATATCAAATAGATCAAAATAATAATGGTAAAAATCACATAAATTAATGAACAATTCGCGTATTAAGGTTTAATGATGAGAAGTTTTTTTCAAGTATTTTCACTTTCTATTCTTTCTTCAAGTGTATGGGCAGGTGCAGATTGGGATTATTACCACCCTGAACAATGGAACAAGCTAAGCCCGAACTATGCAGCTTGTTCTGGTCAGAATCAGTCACCAATTAACATTGAGCGTTCTGTAAAAGCGGATTTGAAACCGTTGCAGTTTAGCTATCAAACTTTGATTCAACGTATTCATAACAATGGACACACGGTACAAGTCGACTTTAAAGAAGGCGGAGAGCTGATGCTGGACGGTGATCGTTTTCAACTCAAGCAGTTTCATTTGCATACCCCAAGTGAAAATAAAATCCATGGCAAACAATATCCGCTAGAAATCCATTTTGTACATGCCAATGCCAAAGGAGAGCTGGCTGTCGTGGGGATGATGTATGCACAAGGTGCAGAGAATCCGCAATTGGCAAGAATATGGAATTCATTACCGAAGCAAAAAGGGCAAACAGTTGAGTTAAAACAGCCCCAGTCTGTTAATCATTTATTGCCAAAGAATTTGGATTATTATCGTTTTAGTGGGTCACTCACCACACCTCCATGTTCTGAGGGTGTTCGCTGGCTAATCTTAAAAGAGATTCAAACAGCCTCAGCCAAGCAGATTGAGGACTTTGCCAAGTTATTGGGACATCCGAATAATCGACCTATTCAGCCGTTGAATGGTCGAGTGGTGGTGGAGAATTGATGTAAAGGTAAAGACTTATCTTTATGGAAATGGGAGTGGAGAAATGTTGTTGGTGCATCAAGTGCTTTAAGCTTTTCACCCTTTCTAATTTCCCTCACCCCCTTGCGAAGCAGTACTTCTCATCCCAAAGGGAGAGGGAGTTGCATCTGATTAAATGCCATCACATAATTTAATAATGAACGTTCCCTCTCCTTGTAGGAGAGGTTCTAAAATTTGATAATCTAGAGAAAATAATAAAAATTAAATCCAAAATGAACAAAAAGCTCGATCCTCAATTACTCATATTCGCCAAATCCATGCGCCATACCTCCACTGATGCAGAACATCTAATGTGGCAAATTTTACGTGCAAGACGATTCATGGACTTAAAATTTAGACGTCAGCATGTGATTGAACCCTATATTGTGGATTTTTATTGTCATGAAATAGGTTTAGTGATTGAGTTGGATGGTAGTCAGTATGCAACGGATAATGCTATTGAATATGATACTGAACGAACCAAGTTTTTAGAGGCTTTGAGTTTAAGAGTTGTGCGTTATTGGAATCGTGATGTGCTGGGACGGACAAATGTGGTGTTAGAGGATTTGTGGAACTTGTGTACTGAATTAAAAATACCTCTCTTTAAACAAAAATTAAAGAGAGGCTAAAAATTTTAAAAATTAATATAAGGCTTCATTTTATTAAGCAAAATATCATCATCAAGAACTTGCCAACGCCAAAAAGCAGAAAAGGGATATTGAGGGGAGGTCATAATCTTTAGTCTGTCTATTTCCTGTCCTTCTTGGAAAGGAGTAAGTCTTTTTGATCTGAGCCTACCCCTAATTTCTAACATCACAGACAATTCTTCCAATAATTGGTTTATTAGCTCTCTTCTGCTAATTTTTCTAGCAGGTGTCGAAATGTCATTAAAACATCTGTTTAATAATTCTACAGTTCTGGCTGAACTATCATAGTTAGGATCATTAATTGAACATAGATTAGTAACTGTCACAGGATCATTAGCACGAGACGGTGCTATTACTAAGATATTCCGAAAAACTTTATGATTTACATCGCAAGGGTTTAAAATGTATTCATAATTGTCACCTTTGATCCGATTACATCTTTTACAGCTATAAAATAAATTATCCCATACAAATTTTAGTGTAGGGTGCTTTGCATGAGGTAGAAAATGTTCAACTTCAACTTCTTGAACTTTGTCATTTTCACATAGATAGCACTTCTCAAAACAAATCTCAGAAAGAGCATTGAGAATAGGAGCTGTATTATACTTATTTCTTGCTAAATCAGTTGGAGCAGGTAAAAAGCGGACGATCTCAAACATCAAGATCACCTAGCTCATTATTATCAATTAAAAAATTTAACCCTTGCATATAAATACTTTTGGACTCTGCATTTAACTTAGATTTATATGGTTGTAGTTTTTTTAACTCATCATTTAAGGTTTGAAAATTTACATTTTCACTGTTTATATTCTTATATATATAATCTATTGATTTTTTCAAATCTAAGGATTCTGTATGAACATGAAAAAGTTCTTGAGTAATTGCTTCTACAGAATATTTACTTAGATTCTCATCAATGAAACTTCCATCAGTCAAATCAAATATGACAGTGTCATCATTTGCAGAAGTAATAACAAATGGCGAGTGGGTCGTTACAATGAACTGAATATTTGGAAATGATTTAATAAAAAAAGGGAAAATTTTTCTCTGTAATGAAATATGAAGATGAGCATCTATTTCATCAATTAAAACAATTCCATTTAACTCATCGGGTAAAATATCTAATAACTGTGATCGCATAAGCAATTCTGTATAAATAGTAAATATTGAAGAATAGCCTGAAGATAGGTTTTGAAAATTAAAACTTTTTTGAGTTTGATTTATTAAAAACTTTTTTGTTTTATGATCAAAATTCAATGTGGTTGAATCATCTTCGAAAATGAACTTTAAGTCATTATCAAGTTTCTTAAACCATTGATCAATTTTTTCAGCGTATAAATAATCAGCTTTTTCTGTAATTGCTAATGATCGCTCTATTTTGATGTTTACTAAATATTGTTCAAAAGCTTGACTAAGATTTGTATCATAACCAGTTTTAGCACTATTTATATAATCATCTAAAGAGCATGTATTTGTTGAATGGGTAATTTGTGTTTGCCTAAATGCTGAAAAATAATTAAATGTTATTCTAGTTGATCGAATATCTCTATTTAATTCATCAATGCTTTCAATTTTAACTTTTAAATCACTGCCGATGGTGGTAAATATATCAAAATTATTTAAGATATTCGACATTTTTTCTAAATTGTACATTAAGTCATGTGTTTCAGATAATATATTTTTTTCAAACCTGCTTTCTATAATATAGTCAGGGAGTATGTGATCTATATATTTGTTATTTGAGTCTATAATAATATTGTTTGCATTTATGTCATGTGAGTATCTATTTCTTTTATAAATATTAGATTTATTAAAAATATATATATCATTTAGAATACTTTTTGATATTTTATAAAACTGATTGTTATTTTTTACATTAAATTCACTTTTGTTTTTGCTTAAATTAATTAGCTTTTTTAAATCTGAAGAATTTATTATAGAATGTAATTGTGGGTTCTGGTCTAATATTGAATTTAATCTTACCATGAAAGTTCTTTTTGCTTTGAAACTTTCTTCAGATAGGGATGCTATTTTAGATAATAATTCTTTTGTAATAGTATTATTTACTTGGTTTAAAAAAAATGTTTTACCTACACCATTTTGACCAGTAATAATTAAATTTCTACCATTTAGAGGGATATTAATTTCTTTTTTTAAACTTTGCGTTGTTCCGCTGATCTTTTGTAAATATTTCATAATTTATATTAAAGTAAAGGGCTGAATAAACAGCCCTTTATACTACAAATTAGATCAAACTAACAACACATTAAAGCGCTGCAATCTGCTCCATATTCGCTTTAATCTTCGCTAACTGATCAGCAAACTCAGCAAGTTTCGCTTTCTCGCCTTCAACAACAGCCGCAGGTGCTTTCGCCACAAAACCTTCATTTGCAAGCTTCGTTGCAATTTGGTCATGCTGTTTTTGAACCTTGTCTAAGTCTTTTTGCAAACGACTTAATTCCGCTTTAGGGTCAATTAAGCCCTTCATCGGAACGAACACAGACACATGACCGACTACAGAAGATGAAGACAATGGCGGTTGTTCAGCATCGCTTAGGAAGGTAATGCTTTCAACTTTAGCCAATGCTTTAAACAACGGTTCAATACGTGCGATTTGCGCTTTCTCGCTATCCGTCGTGTTTTGAAGCAGAACAGGCAACAAGCGAGCATTACCTAAGCCCATCTCACCACGGATATTACGTACCGCACCAATCAAACCTTGAAGCCATTGCATATCAGCTTCAGCTTGTTCATTAATTAACGCTTTGTCAGCAACAGGGTACTGCGCCAGCATAATCGTTTCGCCAGAAATGTTTAACTTCGGCGCAAGCGTTTGCCAAATTTCTTCTGTTAAGTAAGGCATTAATGGATGTGCCAAACGTAAAGATGCTTCCATCACAGAAAGAAGAACACGACGCACTTCAGCTTTACGCTCAACCGATACATTTTCATCATTCAGAACAGGCTTAGTCAGTTCTACATACCAGTCACAGTATTCATTCCAAATGAACTCGTAAATCGCTTGTGCAGCCAAGTCTAAACGATACGTATCAAATGCCGTTTGTACCGCTTGTTCCGCTTTTTGTAGACGGCTCACAATCCACTGTTCAGGCAATTCCCAAAGGTCTTGACGCACCTCTTGACCAATCACTTGCTCTTCACAGTTCATCATCACGAAACGGGTAGCGTTCCAGATTTTATTCGCAAAGTTACGGTAACCTTCAACACGTTTCATGTCGAATTTAATGTCACGACCCGTGTTTGCAAGCGCACAGAATGTGAAACGAACTGCGTCTGTACCGTAAGATTGAATACCTTCTGGGAATTCTTTACGGGTTGATTTTTCAATCTTCGCTGCTTGTTTCGGGTTCATCAAACCTGTTGTACGTTTTTGTACTAAAGTTTCAAGATCAACACCGTCAATCAAATCTAGTGGGTCAAGCACGTTGCCCTTAGATTTAGACATCTTCTGACCTTCGCCATCACGAACCAAACCGTGCACATACACAGTTTTAAACGGCACTTGAGGTGTACCATCTGCATTTTTCATGAAGTGCATCGTAAGCATAATCATACGAGCAACCCAGAAGAAAATGATGTCGAAACCTGTTACAAGAACATCAGTCGGGTGGAACGTATTTAAGAAGTAGTTTTCTTTATCTTTGGCTTCGTCACCCGTCCAACCTAAAGTTGAGAACGTCCAAAGACCCGATGAGAACCATGTATCCAATACATCTTCGTCTTGATCTAATTGAACATCGGCAGGAATGTTGTTTTTCTCACGAACTTCAGCTTCATTGCGACCAACGTAAACATTACCTTCCGCATCGTACCAAGCAGGGATACGGTGACCCCACCACAATTGACGAGAGATACACCAATCTTGAATGTTGTTCATCCAAGCCATGTACATGTTGCTGTACTGCTCAGGTACAAATTTGATGTCGCCATCTTTTACGGCTTTGATTGCAGGTTCAGCAAGCGGTGCAATCTTCACGTACCATTGGTCTGTTAATAACGGCTCAACGATTACACCTGAACGGTCTCCACGAGGTGGTTTCAACGTGTACGGTTGAATTTGGTCTAACCAACCTTCGCTTTCAGCTTGTTCTACTAATTTTTTACGTGCTTCAAAACGCTCTAAACCAACATAGTCCGCAGGTGCAGGGATGGTTTTAGAAATTTGCTCGCCGGCTTTCGCAATGTATTCAAACTCAGCCAACACTTCAGCATTTTTGTTGAAGATGTTGATGATTGGCAATTCGCAACGTTTACCTACTTCATAGTCATTGAAGTCATGTGCAGGGGTGATTTTTACACAGCCTGTACCGAATTCTTTGTCAACATATTCATCTTTAACGATTGGAACAGCACGACCTGTGATTGGTAGGATAATGTTTTGACCAACTAAGTGTGCATAACGTTCATCATCAAGCGCAACAGCAACGGCTGTATCACCTAATAATGTTTCAGGACGAGTGGTTGCTACAACAATGTGATCTTTACCATCATGCGTACGAAGTGACTTATCTTCAAAGAAATATTTGAAGTGCCATAGTGAACCTTGTTCTTCTTTATCAGACTCAACCTCTAAATCAGAAAGGGCAGTTTGTAATTTAGGATCCCAGTTAACCAGACGTTTACCACGGTAGATCAAACCATCTTCGTGAAGTTTTACAAACACTTCTTTCACTGCGTTTGATAAACCTTCATCCATGGTGAAGCGTTCACGTGACCAGTCAACAGAAGAACCTAAACGACGGATTTGACGGGTAATGTTACCGCCAGATTGTTCTTTCCATTCCCATACTTTTTCGATGAACTTATCACGACCCAAGTCATGACGGCTTACGCCTTGCGCACCTAACTGACGCTCTACAACCATTTGCGTTGCGATACCTGCGTGGTCAGTACCCGGTTGCCAAAGCGTGTTAAAGCCAGACATACGCTTATGACGTGTCAAAGCATCCATGATGGCATTGTTAAAACCATGACCCATGTGCAAGCTACCAGTGACGTTTGGTGGCGGAATCATGATACAGAAAGACTCGCCTTTTTCAGACGGCTTAAAGTAACCGCGTTCTTCCCAAGTTTGGTACCATTTTTTCTCGATCTCGGTCGGATCGTAGGTTGTAGCAATATTTTGCGCTGAATCAGTCATAGTTCGAACAGATCAAAAGTAGATAAAAAATTGCATCTATTGTAGCAAAAAAAATGCATGGAGAGGCACGTTAAGCAAATGCATTCTCGTTTCAAATCCCACACAATCGAACAGTAATTGATTTTGAATAACACTAAAGCCAGCGTCAACTCGCGGAATCGGCCTGAAAATAAAGGATAACAATCGCATGACCTATACTATTTCTTTGCGCTTACAACCTGAAACTTATCAGCAATATCAAACCATTCACCAAAAACTCAATGCAGGAGATCGTGAAGCGCAAGCTAAAATTCTTGGAGATAATCTGTCCAAAATTGCTTGTGAGATTATTGATCAAGCCTTTGGCACACTGGTCAAAGATTCTAATGCAAAGGATCAAGACTCAGCAAAAGTATTGAAACAAGTGCAAGATGCAATCTTGAAATACATGCCTTGGTCAGTATCTTTTTTTGGTAATGATCGCTTAACGCCTATGGTGAATCATGTACAAAGTTTGATGTATGAACAAGATGGAAAATACTATATTTCATACCCAGTTGAAAAAGTTATTGTGAATGAGTTACTGGGCTGTGCAGAACGTATGCGTGAAGGTCAAAATCAATATGTTGCTCCCGGCTTAAAAGCCTTCACTAAAGTGGTTGATCAAGGCGTTACGAGCTTAATTCGTGAACCTAAAAAAATGCTGAAATTTAATATGGTGGTGGATAAAACCTTAAATGGTGTGATCAGTTTGACCACAGGATTAGGGTATAAGCGATTTGAAAATTTAAGCAAAATTCATGATGCACAAAGTATCGTGAAGTACTTTGACCATTTTTTGGTTTTTCTTGATAATGAAGGACAGCAAAAAGCAAAATTAAATGCTTAAACCATAAGGATAAAGGGAATGGCAAAGTTGGAACAGCTTGATCAGAAAGTGGTGTGGATTACAGGTGCATCATCGGGTCTTGGTAAAGCGTTGGCTGCTGAATGTGCCAGCTTAGGGGCACAGGTTATATTGACGGCTCGTCGTTTTGAAGAGCTGGAAACGGTAAGACAGTCTTTGGCACACCCAGAACGACATATTTCCATTAAAGCGGATATCACAGATGAATCACAAGTTCGTCATGCTTATGAACAAGTTCTCCAACAAAAGGGACGTATTGATTGGTTAATCAATAATGCAGGTCTATCACAACGTGCATTAATTAAAGACACGACCATGCAAACTGAACGTGCGATCATGGAAGTCGATTATTTCTCTCAAGTCTTTTTAACCAAAACGGTTTTGCGGACTTTTCAGCAACAGAAGTCAGGACGAATTGCCTTTATCTCAAGCGTCGCTGGTTTATTGGGTACACAATATCGTGCGACTTATTCGGCAGCCAAAGGTGCGATTCATATGTGGGCGAATAGCTTACGTGCTGAAGTTGCGCAAGATGGTGTGGGTGTCTCGGTGATTTTCCCGGGATTCGTGAAAACCAATGTATCCTTTAACGCTTTAAACGGTGAAGGAAAGCCCCAAGGTTATCAAGATGAGGCTATTGAAAATGGTTTAGAAGCAGAGGAATTTGCTAAACAAACCGTACAGGCATTATTGAAAGGGGATGAGTATATTGTCGTGGGTGGGGCAAAAGAAAAATTAGGTGTCTTTATTTCACGGTTATCACCAGCAATACTGTATCGAATGATCCGAAAAATGAAAGTAAAGTAATTTTTAATGATCGTGACCCGCGTATCGATGAGAAAAATTTTATCAACTATGTCTTGTTTTCTATCTCAATGATCATGCGAGCGATAAGGGGTTTGAAGACTCCTCAAATAAAGTATAGGGCTTGAGTGACTACTACATACCTGTAAAGAAAAAGAGAGACTTTTAGTCTCTCTTTTGTATAGCAGTTCCGTAAGCGAATACTTCAACCATTCCACCTTGAAGTCCTAAATCTGTGGTGCTGAGTCTTAACCCTAAGATTTCAGTTGCGCCCATTTTTTCAGCTTCAAGTTTAAGTCTAACAATAGCTTCACGTCTTGCACGTTCAACAATACTTTCATAACTACGTAAGCGTCCACCAAAGAAATTTTGGATTTGCGCAAGTACAAACTTAAAATAATCATGCGAAATCACAACATTACTGCTGATCATTTGTCCATGGTTTTCAGAAGTTTTAAAACGCTGACTATCTAACTTGATATAAGCTAAGCGCGCTTCTTGTTCATCAAGTTGCTTAAGATGCTTTTGTTCATTATAGCGACCAAATCCAAATCCAATACAAAATAGGATGAGAAAGATAACCACCTGAAAAATGATACCATCCATAACGAATCCTTAAGAGGTGAATGGATCAGGAATTTTAGGTGCATTCGGTGTGACATACACAGCTGTGCCATAAACAAATAATTCGGAAGCACCTTGGGTAATATTGGAAGTCGAGAAACGAATTCCGACAATCGCATTCGCCCCTAAGCCACGCGCTTTATCAATCATACGGTTCATTGCTTCTTGACGAGACTCTTCAAGTAATTCCGTGTATGCGGTAAGTTCTCCACCGACGATATTCTTAAGTCCTGCGAGTAAATCACGTCCAACGTGTTTACTTCTGACGGTACTACCATATACCACGTCAAATTGTTGTTGAATTTGATGACCAGGTACAGATTCTAAATTACTTAACAGCATGTGATTGAAGTCGTTATAAAAAGGATAATTAATGACAAAATATCAGTATTTGGGACAATAAAAAAGCCCACCGAAGTGAGCTTTATTCAAACAAAAAATTACTTCTTGTCGTATTTTAAATCTGAGCTTGAAGGCTGATAAATCACTTGATCCGTAGTATTAGTTTTTAAGCCACCACCGAGTGATTTATAGAGCTCGATTTGGTTGTTAAGGTTCGCTTGTTCAAGCAGCAATAAACCTTGCTCAGCACTATACGATGTACGTTGCGCATCTAGTACAGTTAAGAAACTGTCAATACCAGCGCGGAAGCGGGCATTTGAGAGTTTGTAGGTTGTATTGGTCGCATCAACTAAACGGCGTTGTGCAGTTAAACGTTCACCGATATTTTGACGCACTGCCAAAGCATCATTCACTTCACGGAACGCAGATTGAATTGATTTTTCATAATCAGACAATGCGATCTGTTGCTGTGTTTCAGAGACTTTAATATTGGCACGACGTGTACCCCAGTCAAAGATTGGTATATCTAGACTAGGACCAACAGACCAAACAAAAGCGCCAGACTTGAATAAATCACTTAAGTCTGTTGATGCATAACCTGCTGAACCTGTGAGGCTAATGGTTGGGAATAAACGCGCTTTTGCAGCACCGATATTCGCACCAGCCGCACTTAGCTGATATTCAGCCGCTTTAACATCTGGACGGTTGTTGAGTAGATCACTTGGCAAACCAGCCGCAAAAGCAGTGGTTGATGTCACACGTGTGATTCTCTCTTTAGGCAATAAATTGTCAGGTAGTGGTTGACCTACAAGGAGGTTTAACGCATTAACCGCTTGTGCAATTTGAGTCTTGTATTCAGCAACATCACCACGTGCCGTCTCAACAGAAACTTGAGCCTGACGAAGCGGAACTTCACTGTCGATTCCCACATCAAAACGTTTTTTGTTGAGATTGTAAGATTCAAGTTGAGCTTTTAGCGTCTGTTCAGCGAGCTTAAGATTCGCTTGCGCATATGAGTAAGCCAACCAAGCTTGAGCTGTTTGGCTAATCAAGGCAATTTGAGTGGCATCACGTGCGCTTGCAGTTGAAAGATAAGTGTCTAGGGCATTGTCTTTCAAGCTTCTAACACGACCCCAAAAATCAATTTCATAAGCCGTTAAACCTAAACCTACATTATAGGTTGTTACTGGGCTTGGCGAATTGACCGTGTCTTGTCGTAAAACACCACCACTTGCACCAATCGTAGGCAATTGATTGTTTTGGCTGATTTGAAATTGTTGACGTGCTAATTCGATATTTAGCGTCGCTTTACGAAGATCACGGTTATTTGCCAAGGCTAAATCCAAAACTTGGATTAAGCGTTGATCTACAAAAAAATCCTTATAACCTTGCTCCGCAATAGATGGACCAGAAGCATTGCCAAGATAACTTCCTGGAATATTGGCTTGAGTGACCGGTTCTGGACCACGCATGCTTTGACATGCTGTCAAAGCAAGCGCAATTGCAGATACCGCAATGCTACGACCTGTAATAGACCATACGTTTTGCATCACGAAATTTGCTCCTGTTTATTTTGTTTTGGTTTTGTTTTAAAGATACTTCGGATCCATACGTAGAACACTGGAATAAAGAAGATCCCTAAAAGTGTTGAGCTGATTACACCACCAAGTACACCATAACCCACGGAATGTTGACTTCCTGCACCTGCGCCAGAAGCGAGAGCTAGAGGAAGAACACCAAAACCGAAAGCCAATGTGGTCATAATGATTGGACGCAAACGCATTTTCGCGGCATGCAAGGTTGCTTCGAAGAGTTCTTCACCTTGATCTTGAAGCTCTTTCGCAAATTCTACAATCAAGATCGCATTCTTCGCGGACAAACCAATCACGGCAATAATCGCCACTTGGAAGTAGATGTTATTTGAAAGGTTTGGATCTTTCAAAATAATCATTCCCAAGAATGTTAAGGCAAGTGCACCAACAATACCCAATGGCACAACCATGAGTACAGAGAATGGGATAGACCAACTTTCATATAAGGCTGCCAAGCAGAGGAAGACAATCAATAACGAAAGAGCATAAAGGAATGGTGCTTGTGCGCCAGACTCACGTTCTTCGAGAGATAAACCAGTCCATTCGTAATCGAAACCTTGTAAGCCCATTGAAGGAAGCTTTGCAATGATTTCTTCAACCGCGGCCATTGCATCACCCGAACTCACACCTGGAGCTGGAGTACCTGTAATGTTCATGGAAGAAACGCCGTTATAACGTTCTAAACGTGGTGAACCATAAGTCCATTCGCCTGTTGCGAACGCTGAGAATGGAACCATCGTACCTTGGTTATTGCGGACATACCACTTGTCTAAGTCTTCAGGCATCATACGAGAACTCGCTTCACCTTGGACATACACTTTTTTCACACGACCACGATCGATGAAGTCATTAATGTATGTACCACCCCATGCCATACCCATCGTACTATTGATTTCAGCAATGCTGACTCCCATAGCACCAGCTTGAGCATGATCGACGATGACACGATATTGAGGCGTATCTTCTTGTCCATTAGGACGAACACCTGTTAAGCGCTGATCTTGAGAAGCTAAGCCGAGTACAGCATTACGTGCTGCTAATAATTGCTCGTGACTTTGACCTGCAGCTGCTTTTAACTGTAGATTAAAGCCTGCACTCACGCCCAACTCCGGCATTGCTGGAAGTTGAAGAGGCATGATATAGCTGGCATCTTTCACAATCATATTCAGTGCCATACCACGTTGGATAATGGCACCGACCTGAGATTCAGGAGAGGTACGGTCTTTCCAGTCTTTCAACTTAATGAAGGCAAGACCCGCATTTTGACCAATACCCGTGAACGAGAAACCAGCAACACTAAATACAGATTCAACATGTTCTTTCTCGTTGTTGAGGAAGAAGCCTGTCATTTGATCAATTGTTTTACCTGTTCGTTCAAGCGTTGCATTCGGTGGAAGCTGAACGAGAGTCATCACCACACCTTGGTCTTCATCTGGTAAGAATGAAGAAGGAAGGTTGACAAATAACCAGCCCATCACAGCAATCACAACACCATAGACCAATCCTGCAAATAGCTTGGCATGTGTTAAACGGTTTACGCCGTTTTGATATTTCACCGAAATTTTGTCAAAACCATTGTTAAACCAACGGAAGAAACGGGCAAAAATGTTATTGCTTTGAGGTTTGTTGGCATCATGTTTTTTCAACATGGTCGCACACAATGCAGGGGTAAAGGTTAATGCAACAATCAATGAAAGAATCATTGCTGTAACGAGCGTGATAGAGAACTGACGATAAATTACACCTGTCGTACCTCCCATGAATGCCATAGGTACGAATACTGCAGTTAAGACAGAGGTAATACCAATCAATGCACCAGAGATCTGTCCCATCGACTTTTCAGTCGCTTCCACAGGCTCAAGATGCTCTTCTGCCATCACACGTTCAACGTTTTCTACGACGACAATCGCATCATCCACCAGAAGACCAATGGCGAGAACCATAGCGAACATGGTTAATGTGTTGATCGAGAATCCGAATATGTTGATCACGGCAAATGTACCCAATACAACCACTGGAACAGCCATTGTTGGAATAATGGTTGCACGCCAGTTTTGTAGGAACAAGAACATGACCAAGAATACGAGGATAATCGCTTCAATTAAGGTTTTCACAACACTTTTAATTGAGAGCTCAATAAATGGTGTTGTATCAAAAGCAAGTTTGTCCACCATACCTGTTGGGTAGTTTGGACGTAATTCTTTTAAACGATCTTCAATCGCTTGGGCTGTATCTAATGCGTTTGCACCCGTTGCCAAACGAATCGCTACACCACCTGCAGGTTGACCATTAAATTTAGAGTCAAATGCATAATTATCTGCACCTAATTCAATTTTAGCGACATCACCTAAACGAACTTGTGCACCATTTGGTGAGTTCTTAAGGAAAATATTTGAAAATTGTTCAGGTGTTTGTAAAAGACTTTGAGCAGTTACAGTCGCATTTAAAACTTGACCTTGTACAGAAGGTGCACCACCTAACTGACCTACCGCCACTTGCGCATTCTGAGTTCTTAATGCATTTGCAATATCACTCGGTGTAACTTGCAGGTTGGCCATTTTGGATGGGTCCATCCAAATTCGCATAGCATATGAACCACCAAATACTTGCACTTCACCCACACCAGTCACACGGCTAAGTGGTTCAGAGATATTTGAGTTTACATAGTCTTTAATGTCATTTGCATCTAATGCATCTGACTCAGAATAAAACGCAATAACTTGTAAGAAGCTTGCGCCAGACTTAGTAACTTTTAAACCTTGACGTTGTACGTCTTCAGGCAAAAGTGCAGTCGCTGATTGAAGTTTATTTTGAACTTGTACCTGTGCAATATCAGGATCGATACCTTGTTCAAAGTTTAGAGTAATGGAAGCTTGTCCATTACCAGCACTGTTAGATGAGATGTAACGTAACCCATCCAAGCCATTCATTTGTTGTTCAATAATTTGCGTTACTGTGTTTTCTACAGTTTCAGCAGATGCACCCGGATATGTTGCAGAAATCGATACCGTTGGTGGTGCAATCGTTGGGTATTGCGCAATTGGCATCTTGGTGAGGGATAAAATACCCGCCAACATGATGACCAATGCAATCACCCAAGCGAAAATTGGGCGATGGATAAAAAAGTGAGCCATTCAGTCTACTCCTTATGCATTTGAAGTAGCTTTTTGTTCAGATTGAGCTGCTGGCTTTGCTTGTTGACCATCTTTGCCGGCTTGAGGTGCTGCAGCTTGAGGTTGATAAGGTTTAGCTACAACTTGTTGTTCAGGTTTAACTTTCGCCACACCATCTACAATGACCTTGTCACCTGTATTTAGACCTTTGGTCACAATCCAATCTTTGCCTTGCACACCTGCAGTCTCAATTGGACGTACTTCAACTGCACCTTTCGCATTCACGATCATCGCAGTCGCTTGACCTGTTGGTGTACGGGTCACAGCCGCTTGAGGCACTAAAATCGCATTAGGAATTACACCTTGCACAATTTGAGCATTAGTGAACATTCCTGGCAATAATAATTGATTCGGATTTGAGAACACAGCACGTAGGGTAACTGTCCCTGTTTCTGGATTTACACTTGCATCAGAGAATGCAAGATTACCTTCAATAGGGTAGATGCTGCCATCTTCAAGTTTTAAACGAACTTTAGTATTGTTGCTGCGGTCGATGCTGCCTTGACTCAACTGTTGACGTAAACGAAGAAGCTCAGCACTTGATTGGTTGATATCGACATAGATTGGATCAAGCTGTTGGATTGTTACCAATGCTTCAGGTTGATTAGCCGTTACCAATGCACCTGCAGTCACACTAGAGCGACCTGATTGCCCTGAAATTGGTGAGCGAACAGTAGAATAACCTAAGTTAATCTGCGCATTTTTCACCGCTGCTTCTGAAGCTGCAACATCTGCTTGTGCCAATTTAACTTGTGCTTGTAGATCATCAAATTCTTGCTTAGACACAGCATTGATACCGACAAGTTGGCGATAACGGTCAGCTTTAACTTGAAGCGCATTGAGATTGGCTTTTTGACGAACTAAGGCTGCTTTTGCACTGTCTAAGTTCGCACGGTTGGTATTGGCATCAATTTCGTACAGAGGTTGTCCTTCACGCACAAAACTACCTTCAGCAAACAGACGCTTTAAAATCACACCGCTTGCTTGCGGACGTACTTCAGAAATTTGATAGGCTGAAGTTCGACCCGAAAGCTCGACAGTTTGTTCAACACTTTGTGGTTGAGCAACGATGACACCAACTTCAGTTGGCGGCATTTGCTGTTGTGCAGCGGCTTGCTCTGCATCTTTTGGATCTTTGCTACAACCCACAAGTGCAATACTTGTTGCAAGAGCACAAGCAGTGAGGGCAGGGGCCCAAAGCTTTGCCGACATCATTATTCCACCTCGTTAGATTTTTCTCTAAAAATAATTGTTTGCTTTGCTATCCGTTGTGATAGGACTAACCACAGTATAGTCAGCCATATCAACGCAATACTCCAACCTGCAACAACATCTGTCGGGTAATGAGCACCGAGATAAACCCGTGAAAAACCCATGCCAACAAACCATATACAGGCAGCGACAAAAATGATTCTACTTTGATGATGGTTTCGAAAGATCATGATCATCAAACCAGCAATCACTGCTGCATAGAGACTATGTGCGCTTGGAAATGCGGCTCCATAAGTTTCAACGATTTGATAAATTGCATTTGGACGAGGTCGGTCGAAAGCATATTTGAGTAACCAGCCAAGACAGGCACCACCAACGAGACCAAGTGAGATAAATAGACAGTTAGCATATTGTTTTAATCGCCATTGCTGTAAGGTCCAAATCGCCACGCACATCAGCATGATCGGTAAACCGCCAACATGAGACAATAAAACCGCAATTCCATCTATGAGGGGATTGCGGTGTTGACTCATCCATGAAACAGCAGTGAGATCGAGCTGTTGTATCGTTGGAATATAGATTCCTATACTACTTATCGTTATTCCTAAACAACCTATTAAAATCAGTAAGTAAGGCATATAAAATAACCTAAGTTATATTATAGTGGCATACATTTATTGCATGAATGCGTCAAAGTGTACTCGCCAGTACACTTTTTTTCAAGTCAGTGTAAAAGCATAATTTATAGTAATTTCATTACAATGTGCATCTTATTTTTAGCACAAAAAATAACACAAATATCTAATGAGAAGATTTCTTTGGTGAAATTGGATCTTCGACCTCTAAAGGTTGTTTTGGGGGCCAGAAAAAGTCCATTGGTCGTGTAACAAAGTGAGTAAATACTAATTTTGCCAGAGGTTTCCATTGTTCAAAACGAACACGTCTTGCGCGTAATGCCACAATAATAGTGAGACTAAAGCTGACAAATAAGTTGGTCAAACCAATTAATAATACACCAAGGAATGAAACAATAATGAGCCCTATTTCAGGCGTGCCATTGATACTCAATAGGCCCTGCATAAAGTTTGCTGAAGCAAAGGCAATATGACGAATATCTAAAGGCAGACCAAGAATAAAGCCAATTGTCCCCATGCTGCCTAGCATGATTCCGAACAGGAAATTCCCGGCTAGTGCTCCTAAATTACGTTCAATATAGTTTGCAAACTTTTCCAGTCTGTCAGCACCTAGCCAGTTTTTTAGACGATGATGTGCTTTTAAGCGAGGTCCGACTTTACGATACACTGCCATGTTGTCGAAGTAACCTGCGATCAAACCAGATAAAAATAGACATACACCTGCAATAGCTGCATGTGGGACTGCTAGGGATGTAAAAGGATTCAAACTATGAAGTAAATATGTTGCTTTACTGTGATTGAGTAATTGTTCACCCAAAATCAACGGCCACATCATGGTGATCAATGCTGCAACCGGAATTGCAATGGAAATATTGCCGAGAATAGCGACAAACTGCGTACGGATAATATTGATAATCAGTGCAGCAAGTTCTGCAATTTGTGCAGTTCGAGACCCTTTCTTTTGTTGAACTGTCGCGGCTAGGGCAGCTGCAGTCATAGCAGGTTGTTTGGTTGCAACGGTAAAATGCAGTACATGGATCAACATGAAACCTAATGCATAGTTCATGCTATACGCGAAGGCTTGCATGATAGGTGCCATGGCGATGCGCGCAGTGAGAATCTTCAAGGTCGCCATGATAGCGATAATGACGCCTGCACCTGCGGCTGATTTGTACATACTGAAGAAACCAGCTTTATTGGTACTTACATAATGTTCGCCTGTTTTACTGGCATTTTCAGTGACTTGTAATGCGATTAATTCACTGTTTGTTTTTAAAAGCTCTCGAACACTTCGCTCCTCATAGTGAGCCGCAACTAAATCTTGACATAACTCAGCTAGTGCTAAGTATTGAACTTTTCCAGTTTCAGTCAATAAGTTCAATAATAGTTCAATACGATCTAAACATTGCTCAAGCAAAGACAATAAATAAGTGAGACTTAAACTTACCCCAATTCTTTTCGTAGCACGACGAATCTTTAAAACAACATCGCGACACTGCTCAATCATCACCAAAGCTTGGTTGGCGTCGGGTACGACCATAGCAGTGAGATCATCAGCTTCACTATAATGTTTTTTGTATAGCTCAATAAATTCAATGATTTCACGATTCTGCACCAAAAAAGGTGACTCATATTCAGTCAGTTCTGGTTGTGCATTAATAAACTCAGGATAAAGTCCAATACCGCTGATACGGTAAGATAAAACTGTAATGGCTTTAATCATGTCGCGTTTGATGCCAAATTTTGCATCTAAGCTGCCATTACTTTGATTGACAATCTGAAAAAACTGAATCCATTGCTGATCTTCAATATTTTCTAGCCAATATTTATCGCTACGTAAATGAAAGACACGGAAGACTAAATCTTTTAAATCAGTTTCATCGGTCAAAAGGGGAAGAACATGCGCTCCCATTCGTTGACCCAACTGATTCCAAAAACCATCTAGAGAAAGAATCCCACTGTCCGCATAAATAGTGGTTTGTTTATAGCGATTGATCAGATGAACGATATAGGCTTGAAAAGTGGTGGCTGCAGTCGGCGTAATTAATAACGCTTGTATCAACGCCTGAAATTTTTGATTAATTTCTTCTAGGTTATAACTGTCTGATGGACGGATGCGATTAACGAGTTCAATGAGTATGTTTTCGTTTGGAGCAGCTTGATGATGGTCAAGTTGCTCCTGCATTTGTTTAAAAAGATCATTAAAGTTTATATGCATACGCAAATTTTTTTAGTTGAAGTTTATTGGATTCGATCTAATGCTAATTGCGCCAAATTATCAAGCGCTTGACGATAAATACTTTCAGGCAGTTGTAACAATGCCTCACGAGCTGCTGTAGTTTCTTCAACAGCACGTTCGCGACAGTAATCTAGTGCACCAGAGTTTTGAACAATCTGAATCACTTGATCCAAATGTTCAGTCCCACCTGTAGTGATGCTACGACGGATAATATCGTGCTCTGCACCAGAAGTTTTTTGTAGAGCAGCAATCAGTGGCAGTGTTGGCTTACCTTCCATTAAGTCATCGCCAATATTTTTACCAAGTGTTTCTGCGTCAGAGGTGTAATCGAGTATGTCATCTATGATTTGAAATGCATTCCCGAAATGACCTGCGTATTTTCTGAGTGCTTCACGATATTGATGTTGATTGGCAAGAATCGCAGCGCCTTCAGTCGCCAATTCAAACAAACGAGATGTTTTGCCGTGAATAATATCTAAATACGTCGCTTCAGTGGTTTCAGGTTGATGTTGAGATTGCAGTTGAAGTACTTCTCCTTCGGCAATTTCACATGTTCCTGTTGAGAAGTCTTTTAATAACACCATATTGTTCAAATCTACGAGCAAATCGAAAGCTCTAGAAATCAGGAAGTCTCCAACAAGTACAGCGGTTTGGTTATTCCATGTTGCATTCGCTGTAGGACGACCACGGCGTAACCCAGACTCATCTACGACATCATCATGTACCAGTGTAGCGGTATGCAGCATTTCAATAATTGCAGCTAACTTTTGGGCATGCTCTAGGTTGGTTTCACCGCAAGCGCGAGCAGCCAATAAACACATAATAGGACGCATGCGTTTACCACCTGCCTCAACCACATGTTTGCTGACTGACATCACCAAAGCAACTTTAGAGCTGATTCCTTCATTAATAAGTTGGTCCATCGCAGCAAAGTCTGTAGCAACAGGTGCGAGAATGTCTTGCTTAAAATCGATGGCCATAACAATGAAGTCCTTATACAAACAGTAGATGTTACTCAGCTAGTGTAACAATTTAAGTGAAAGTTTTGGTCGCTTTGCCACATGAATATGCATGATTTTCTTAATGTTGTTCAGTTTCTATTCATGTTTGTGATTTAATCTTCATAATACCAATAAAACTTGATACGTTATTTGATATTCGAAGTAGTTCATTTTGTGAATAAATATAGTTTAATCAATCAGCAAATTGTTATTTTCATGTAAGAAATAGATATTTCGGGATGAAAGTTAACTTTTAGACAAAAGACCTTGTTGTTTATTTCATTATCACTTAAAATCCTTGCCCTTGAATAACCCCCAGTGGCGTTCGTTTTAAGATCGATATATTCCTTTATCGGCACGACGACACGGGCCTGTTGGAGTACATTATGTACGCAGTAATCCAAAGCGGTGGTAAACAACACCGTGTTGTTGAGGGTGAAACCCTTAAAGTTGAATTATTGAAAGCTGAAACTGGTTCTACTATTACGTTTGATGACGTATTAATGTTAGTGAACGGTGATAGCATTCAAATTGGTGCTCCAGTTGTTGCTGGTGCTAAAGTAACTGCTGAAGTAGTTAGCCATGGTCGTCACGACAAAATCCGCATCATCAAAATGCGTCGTCGTAAACACTATCGTAAACAACAAGGTCACCGTCAATGGTTCACTGAGTTGAAAATTACAGCTATTTCAGGCTAATTACGAGGAGTAAATAGACATGGCAACTAAAAAAGCCGGTGGTTCGACACGTAACGGTCGTGACTCAAATCCTAAAATGTTAGGTGTTAAAATGTTCGGTGGTCAAGCTGTGACTGCTGGTAACATTATCGTTCGTCAACGTGGTACAGAGTTCCACGCTGGTGCTAACGTTGGTATGGGTCGTGACCATACTTTATTTGCTACCGCTGATGGCGTGATCAAATTCGAAGTTAAAGGTCAATTTGGCCGTCGTTATGTATCTGTTGAAACTGTATAAGTTTTATCAGGCATAACCAAAAAACCCACTCTTGAGTGGGTTTTTTTATATCTGAAAGAAAGTTTTTGAACTGAAGTGAATCTTCATCATGATGAAGTATTTTCAACAATTTAGCTAAATAACAATACAAAAGTTCTTATTTTCTCAATTATTAGCGATCAAATTTGGTTTAAGATGACTCCATATCAAATGATGATCAATAACAAAAGGTGGGATCATGACAATGCTTCGTAAAACGATTGGTGCAATTACAATGAGTGCTGCAATGATGGCACCAGTCGCAAGCACTCAAGTTTTCGCAGCGCCAGTGGCTGCTTCGGAGCAACAAGCGACCGCAAACTTGGTTCGTCAATTAAACGGAATAAAAAGTTTAACGGCAAATTTTGAACAAACAACGAAAGCAACTAAATCTAGTAAAGCACCACAAAAACAAGGTTTGAGTGCTCAACATATGAATCAGACTTTTACTGGGGTGATGAAAGTTGCTCGTCCAGGTAAGTTCTATTGGGAAACTACAGCACCAGCAAAACAAACAATTGTGACTTCTGGAAAGATGATTTGGATCTATGACCCAGATCTACAGCAGGCAATTCGTCAAAATATGGATGAGCAAGTTGCCAATACACCAGCATTATTATTGTCTGGTAATACCAACCAAATTATGCAGTCATATCGTGTAACACAGCCAAATAAAGCTAAAACTTACTACACGTTATATCCTAAGCAGAAAGATGGTGCCTTTCAGAGTCTGACCATTAGTTTCGGTGCAAATAAAGCGCCAAGCTTAATGATTTTAGAAGATTCATTAGGACAAACTACACACGTTAAATTTAGTAATGTGAAAGTGAATGCAGGTATTCCGGATTCAACATTTAACTTTACACCGCCTAAAGGCACAGACATTATTGACCAATAATATAAAAGCAGCGTTTATCGCTGCTTTTTTTAACTACAAATTTCAACTGAATTCATGTCATCTAGAATTTATAGTCTCTGTGTTAAACACTCATTTTTATTGGAGGCTATATGCTAAAACACATGAATCGGTTTGGAAAATTGAGTGTTATTTGTGCATCAATGATCATGTTAGGCGCTTGTCAGCCTCAATCTGATGCAGAAACTAAAAAAAGCAATGAGACTGCTGTGCAAGCAAAACAATCAGAATCTTGGTATATCGAATCGAAGAACGTCGAATTAAAGCCTAAACAGAAGCAAGTATGCGATGAGGCAGGGTGTACAGAATATTCATTCCAAACGGTTGAAACTAATCATCCGTGGATTAATACGTATTTTAAAAATCGAATTGAAAAAGCAGACCCTATACCATTCCAATCGGCTACTAAGAATACAGAGACAACTACTGTGGATCCGCTGAAGTTGAGTCAGAGTCAGACTGTGGTACGTTATTTAAGTCAACATCAGAATATAGCGAGTTTTGAATATCTGAGCTATGTATATCCTGCTGGTGCAGCACATGGGATGTACCACAAAGAATATGTTCATTTCGATTTAAAAACTAAAAAAAGAATAGCACTACAAGATTTAATTGTGAAAGGTCAAAATAAAAAGCTATTAGAAACACTTTATAGTGCTAATAGTATGTGGCTTACAGATCACAATATTGAACAAGATAAACTCGAATTAAGTGACAATTTCTATTACGGAGTTGATGGTATCGTCTTTGTTTATCCGCTGTATGAACTCGCGTCCTATGCTGAAGGAATGTCTGAACTCACTTTACCTTATGTGAGTGTGAATGGTTTGATACAGTCAGAATATCTTCCAAACCTACCCAAACTCGCTGCTGAGTAATTGACTCTATTTTAATTTGATTCAATAAGCTTCAGCTGTCAGCGCTTCGACTGTATTTTTTTCAACGAAGCGCTTACACTATAGGCAGTTTTTTTCCCTGAAAAGATTAACCATGATCGACCCGAAATTACTTAGAAATAATATAGAGGCTGTAAATTTAGCCTTAGCTAAACGTGGCGTGCAACTCAACGTAGAAGAATGGGCATCTTTAGAGGCTCGTCGTAAAGAAATTCAGTCTAAGACTGAAGCTTTACAAGCAGAACGTAATTCGGGTGCTAAACAAGTTGGTCAAATCAAAAAAGCAGGTGGTGATGCCTCTGAAATCATGGCTCGTATGAGCGCGATCGGAGATGAAATTAAAGCCGCTGAGCTTGCGTTAACAGAACTACAAGCTGAAATTGAAGCAAAATCACTTTCTATTCCAAACCTACCTCATGAGTCGGTGCCAGAGGGCAAAGATGAGAATGACAACGTTGAAATTTTAAAATGGGGTACGCCTCGTGAATTCAACTTTGAAATTAAAGATCACACTGATCTTGGTGAGTGGATGGGTGGACTCGAGTTTGAAACAGCGACTAAGTTAACAGGTACTCGTTTCAGTGTGCTCAAGGGCCCGCTTGCACGTTTACAACGTGCACTAACGCAGTTCATGTTAGATACACATACATTGAAAAATGGCTATACAGAAGCTTATGTACCGTATTTAGTAAATGCTGATTCATTACGTGGAACTGGTCAGTTACCTAAATTTGAAGAAGATTTATTCAAGCTTCAAGGTGACAAAGAATATTACTTGATCCCAACTGCTGAAGTGCCTGTGACCAACTTTGTGCGTGATGAGATTATTGATCCTGAGCGTCTACCATTGAAATATGCTGCTCATACACCTTGTTTCCGTAGTGAAGCTGGTTCTTATGGCCGTGATACACGTGGTTTGATTCGTCAGCACCAATTTGACAAAGTAGAAATGGTTCAAATTGTTAAACCTGAAGACTCTATGCAAGCATTGGAAGAGTTAACAGGGCATGCTGAGGGTATTTTACAGGCGCTTGGATTGCCATATCGCAAAATCATCTTATGCGGTGGTGATATGGGCTTTGGTGCAACGAAGACTTATGACTTAGAAGTTTGGGTACCAAGCCAAAATACCTATCGTGAAATTTCATCGTGTTCAAACATGGGGGATTTCCAGGCTCGTCGTATGAAAGCTCGTTACCGTGCTGATCAAAAGAAAACAGAGTTTGTTCATACTTTGAATGGTTCAGGTTTAGCAGTTGGTCGTACTTTGCTCGCGGTAATGGAAAATTATCAACGAGAAGATGGTTCGATTGAGATTCCTGAAGTCTTGCGTCCTTATATGGGTGGACAAAGTTTTATCGATTAATCGATAAAACACAAAAAAGCTAACTCAATTGAGTTAGCTTTTTTTTTTGAGTGTTTTAATGAATGAGTTGAGCACTGCCTGTTTGCCTTTCAATAATTTTTTTTAAGGTCTCACTCGGTTTTTCCCCAAATGCATCTTTATACTCAAGTGAAAAACGACCTAAATGTGTAACACCCCATTTATAAGCAATTTCAGTAATATTAATTTTATGCGTAGACTGTGAAATTTCATTATAAATACATTTAAGTCGGTAATGGCGTATATAAGCATTTGGACTGCATTTTAAATATTTTTTGAAAATTGTATTCAGCTTTTTTTTGCTTAATCCAGATGCATATTCTAAATCTGAAATTTCAATTTTTTGATGTATATTTTTTTGTATGAATTCTAACAAGCGAGTAAAGAAGTCAGGATAATCTAAAGTATTTTTATAAATTAAATCACTATAGTTATTGGGTTGAGATAATAATAATGACTTCACAATAATATATTCAAAATCTGAGCGCATTTCTTGAAAAAATGAAGTATTGGTAAAATTGTTTGTGAAATTTTTAATACTGTCAATTAAATCCCACCATGCTTTAATTTTCGGGTTGTTTTGATCCATCACATTTTGAAATACCAAAGGTTCGGTAACTGGCTGAGAGATTAAATCTGAAAGTATTTTTTCAACAAAAGTCTTTGAAAAAGAAATGAATGTTTGCACACAGTCTTTGTCAATAATTAGTTCAAATTTATCTTCAGGTGAAACAATGGATGCTTGATCATAACAGGCGTAAAAAGTTTGACCATCTTTTTTAAATAGTGGTCGCCCATTTTTAGGGCGCGTTATACAAAAGTGGTTCATATTTTCATGCGTATGCGTTTTGAAAATTACATCTTTACCATATGTTAAATCCCCAATAATCATACGACCGATTTGCGATCCATTAAAACTAAAATCCAATGGTTCATATTGATTAAAATCGACTAAATCATGTGGGCCAATGATTAAATCAAGACAATGGTTGGCATCATGAATATTCTGCGTATGTGATTGAATCGTAGAAATAGACCTGTGTTGCTGGCTATACATAAATACCTCTATCCTTAGCTTGCTTATCATTACTTATGCAAAAATCAATCCATGATTTTGCTTTTTTTGTTTTATCTCAAATAAATAAATTAATCTAAAATAGTAGAATATAAAAATACTCTTTTGGTACTAAATTAGATTAATTTGATATGTTATTTAAAAGTGGTAAGCGACACGTAACATAGGGCTACTCGCGGTCGCTCCTGAACCAGCAACACCAGATGCATCATTACCATATTTATTTTTCCAGTATTGATAAGCAATCCCAGCTTTCAATTTTGGTTGATTGGCAGATTTATCTTTAAGTAAAGAATACATTAAAGACATGTCTACAAAGATTTCACTGGCGGTAGGCTCACCAAAAGGATCTTTCCCTTTGGTACTCATCCAAACACCTATGCCTTGATAATTCCAATTCGATTGCATAATAGGAAAATCCCAAAGCACTTGAAGTGCTAAGTAAGGATCATAGGTATATTTTTTACTCAGTACATTAGCATCATTGCTCTCGTAATAGCCTAGCAAACTGAGATTAAGATAGCCTGGTGTATTTAATGTAACACTTGGACCAGCAACATACATTTGTCGATTTGAACCATAATCATCATTCTTTGTATTCCAGTCAAAACCTACTGTAAAACCATATGTCTTGAACCAACTAGAATCATTCGGTTTGTGTTGCGTGATACTTGGGATATCTAAGGTATGACGATAAATTGCATATGCCTCTTGAGCTCCTCGACCAGAAGCTTTGTTTGCATTTGGTTCAGCTGAGGATTGATGCATATTGAGTTGAAAAAAATTGGTGCCATATTTATAGCCGCTTAGGTGTACTAGACTAAAAATATATTTGTCAAAATCACCGTCTTTAAATGGTTCTGAGAAATCTTGACCATAACTGACAGCCAGTGAAGTATCACTCCAATTTGCCGCTTGAACTGCAGTGCCTAATGCAAAGCAGATTGATCCAGTGAATAACCCCTTTAAAATATAATTCACAGCTAAATTCCCTCTTAAAATAAATAAGCCGACAGTGAAACGGTCGGCTTAAGTGGTGGATTAACGAATATTATGCTTTTCCAAAATTGGTAAAACATGATCACGGAAATACGGAAATTCGCGGCTATAATCGAGGAATGAAAGAGTCGTTCCTCTAAAACCAGCTTCATGTAAATCTAAAATACCTTGCGCGACTTGTTCAGGTGTACCGACTAATGGAAAGCCACCATGGCCTACACTCATTGCATCACGAATGGATTGTTGAACCTCTTTTGGGAAACTTTGAGCATGTGCAAACATTAAGCTCATCAGATTGTCAACGGCAACAGTATCAGCATTGTTTAATTGACGATCCCATTCTGCTTTGGCTTCCTCTTGTGTAGGTCTGCAAATGACATGGGAGAAGGTCATCACATTGACTTCTCGGTTTACGTCGCGACCTGCTTGTTTAAGCTCATCAATTTCAATCTTGCTTCTGCCCAAGTCTGAAGCTGGTGTAAAAAGAAAGTCCGCATTATTAACGGCAAATTCACGTCCATTTTTTGAACCAGCAGCATTGAAGATAGGCGGATGTACAAGTGGTTTTGGTTTTCCATAAGTTCCTTTGGTTTTGAAAAACTTACTTTCAAAATCAAATTTTTCTTCACTGGTCCATACTTTTTTAATCAGGTCATACCAGTCTTGTGCATAACCATAACGAGTTTCGTGATCATCAGGTAAATGTAGACCGAGTGCTTCATATTCAGGTTTATTCCAGCCTGCAACAATGTTGAGTCCAATACGACCTTGACTAATCTCAGATAGCGTTGCAATCTGCTTGGCAACTACAACTGGATGATTGGGGACAGTCTGAATTGTCGCAAAAACTGTAATGTCTTTGGTTAAAGCCAATAATGCGGCCGCCCAAGTCATGGTCTCTAAAATTGTTCCCTGAAAGTCTGTTTCACCGCCATAGCCTGTAAAGCGAGCAATCGGTAACATGAAGTCGATACCAGCTTCATCTAGCATTTTTCCAAGTTCGAGATTCTTTTCCCAGCTCGCACTCCATCGATCTTCAAGAGTTGAAATGGTCATTCCACCTGAGCAGTTAGAAGCAAATGAGCCGAGTAGAAAGCGATTATCATTGAAAAAGTGATGTTGATTCATTTTAAAAAATCCTTAAATTTCGTGAATTCGCTATACACCAGCAAATGCTTGATGAAGATTTGCTTGTTTATATTGCCCGTTATGGAACACCAATGGATTTCCAAGCTGATTACGGCAGGCTTCAATTTGTCCCACAATAATGTAGTGATCCCCAGCTTCATGAAGCTCATACTGACGACAAACAAAAGTGGTTAAGGATTTATTTAGAATGGGGATGCCCATATACTCATCAACGTCATCTAAGCCTTCGAATTTGTCATCAGAAGATTTTGAGAAATGCTTAGACTCTTGATACTGATCTTCACTCAAGATATTGATGGCAAAATATTCTGCCTGTTTGAAATCTTCGAAATGTGTCGCAGATTTTGCGATGTTCCATAAAATTAAAGGTGGATCAAGCGATACAGAAGTAAATGAGTTCGCTGTCATTCCAATTTTTTTATGATTTGAATCTAATGCAGTTACTACTGTAATCCCAGTTGCATACTGACCTAAGAGTTGGCGTAACGAGCGTTGCTCCAACTGTATTACAGGTGTCATTTCATTTAACATGATCATAATCCTTCATCTTAATTCTGATTGTCAGAATGAGTTCCTTTATTCGCCAATCGGTTTATTTTCACTGGATGGCCAAGTTGGCATCAGTTCATTTGAGGGTAGAGTTTCATCTAAAAGTTTCTTGGCAGTTTCAACACCTGCAACAGGTAGTCCAGTTGGATCTAATACGCCAATTTGCACCAGTAAACTTGCCTGATCCCAATAGATATGCTCATGACATAGTTTCGGTCCACGGAACTTGATAATGCCGAGCATTGGAATCTCTACATATTTTCCCGTCGGTTTAATTCCAGGAATTAACCAATCAATTTCCTCATCATGAGTGAAACTCATAATGAATTCATCAACGACTTGAGTTGCGCCTACAGTTCGTGAAATAGGCGTCAGTTTCATATCTTTTGGATTGTTATGAACAAAATGGTATTGATAGAAGCGAGCTAATTGTTTGTAGCCGACGCCACCTGTCAATGTTGGAATGTGATTGACATAAGGCTCTGCCACCATTGTTGCCATCGTGTCTGGAACATTTCGAGTGTCAAATTCAAATCGAACATGCTCTTCCCATAGCGCAGCAAGGTCGTAATTTGGTCCTATTGCTTTGCGTAAAGCTGTAATGGTTCTTTCATGTGCCATGAGTGCACTAGGCTTGTGATAATGCATACTCTGTGGGCGAGCAAAGGCATGATCGACATCTGGATAAATATATGTTTCGACTTTTGAGTTGTTTTGCAGAGCAAGTAGGATTTGTTCACGAGTGTTAGAATCACAGAATTGATCTTGTTCAGCAAAATGAAGAACCAGTTTGGATTGAATGTTGACTGCTTCTTCTAGGTTTTGCTCGATTCCTACACCGTAGTAAGAAACAGAACACTTTAAATCTGGAATGCGGCAAGCTGCGAGATATGCCAATTTACCGCCTAGGCAGTATCCGACCAATCCAGTACCTGCATCTTGATCAACTGTTTCAAGGGATTTGAGTGTTTCAATTGTAGATTTGATATCCTCAATACCCAGATCTTGATTAAATTGAGTATATAAGTCATATGCTTTTTGAAAGTCTTCTTCGGTATAACCGAGTTCTACATTAGGTTGAATACGCCAAAATAAATCAGGAACAATAACGGTATAACCTTCTTCAGCCAAAAAGTCTGCCTTTTGACGCATAACTTCATTAACACCGAAAATTTCCTGACATAACACAAGACCAGGACCTTTACCTGCTTCAGGTACTGAAAGATATGCTTTAAACGAACCTGCTGATGAATGTACATCAATATATGAACCAGCCATCTCGATAATCTCCTTTACTGTTGAACTTATCATCGGCATCAGCAGGATTTTTGACTATCCAAATAGAGTTCAAGTTTTATCCGTTTTAGGTCCCTTCATCGATATGCATCTGTTAAAAAAGCTACCACTTGCTTACTTTTAAGCAGCTTGAGTCGTGGAGAAGGTGCTAAAATAGAGTGGGCATATGAGGATCGATTCAGTGGATATTTTTCCAATTTCATTAAAATTGCAGCAGCAACCTTGTTTGATTGTCGGTGGAGGGCATATTGCTTATCGCAAAGCACTGTTACTGCAAAAATCAGGAGCAAAAATTTCGGTTATTTCACCTGAGATTGAGGCGCAACTTTTAGAAATTGTCGAGAAAAGCTCTGGTCAATATATTCAAGCTCATTTTGAAGATCACGATTTAAAATTAAACGATTACCGTTTAGTGATTGCTGCCACAGATCAGCCTTTAGTGAATCAACAAGTTTTTGAAGAATGTGAAAACTTAAATGTATTGGTGAATAGTGTTGATGATCCACCACATTGCCGATTTATGGTCCCTGCAATTGTTGATCGCTCTCCACTTGTTATTTCAATTGCGAGTAATGGGACATCCCCAGTATTGTCCAGACAGATTAGAACTCAACTTGAGACTGTAATCCCGCATGGAATCGGAACATTAGCTAAAATCTCTGGTGAATGGCGAAAACGTGTAAAACAAAAAATTGAAAATCCTGATGAACGCCGTATCTTTTGGGAAGAGCTGTATGCTGGACCTTTCAAAGAGCGTGTATTTAACAATAATCTGGCTGAAGCAGAAAAAATTATTCATCAGTCTTTAATAGAATGGAACAAACCCAAAGGTGAAGTTTATTTAGTTGGGGCAGGTCCAGGTGATCCCGAGCTTCTCACACTCAAAGCTTTAAGGTTGATGCAACAAGCAGATGTTGTGATTTATGACCGTTTAGTTTCTGGTGCTATTATGGAGTTATGCCGCCGGGATGCTGAAAAAATCTATGTGGGTAAAGCAAGGTCAAATCATGCTGTTCCACAAGAAGGTATTAATGCTTTACTCGTGAAATATGCGAATGAAGGCAAACGTGTCTGCCGTTTAAAAGGAGGAGATCCTTTTATTTTTGGGCGAGGTGGTGAGGAAATTCAAGAACTCTATGAGGCAGGAATTTCATTTCAGGTCGTTCCCGGAATTACCGCAGCATCAGGGTGTTCAGCATATGCGGGTATCCCTTTAACTCATCGTGATTACGCACAAAGTGTTCGCTTCTTGACTGGACATTTGAAGGAAGGTTCTCCTGAACTTCCATGGAATGAACTCGTGTATGAACACCAAACATTGGTACTGTACATGGGGCTTGTTGGATTAGAAAAAATCTGTGAAAAGCTTATTCAACATGGTCAACGAGCAGACATGCCTGTTGCTTTAATTTCTAAAGGTACGACACCAGAACAAAAAGTTGTTGTGGGGACTTTGGCAGATATCGCTTCGAAAGTGTTAGAAAATCAAATTCAGGCGCCAACTTTGACCATTATTGGTGAGGTGGTGAAATTAAGAGAACAGTTGAAATGGCAAGACGAACTGTAAAAGTCTGCTATAAAGTTGAGAAATTATTGTGATTCATGTTGTTTTATACGAACCAGAAATTCCTGCAAATACAGGAAACATTATCCGTTTATGTGCAAATACAGGAGCACAATTACATTTGGTCAAACCGCTAGGTTTTGAGCTGGATGATAAGAAGTTAAAGCGTGCTGGATTAGATTACCATGAATGGGCTCGCATGCAGATATGGGATAATATTGAAGCATGTCTGGAAAATCTAGCGAGTCAAGGTGTGGATCAAGATTCGATTTATCCTTTAACGACCAAAGGTACCGAAACACCACATACCTCGAATCTGAATAGGCCAGTTGCTTTACTCATGGGGCCTGAAACGCGTGGACTACCTGAACATGTCCGTATGATGTTCCCAAAGCAACATTGGATTCGTTTGCCCATGGCGCCAAATTCTAGAAGCTTAAATTTATCTAATGCTACGGCAGTGATTGTTTATGAAGCATGGCGACAACAAGGATTTAAAGATTTAACTTAAGTCAGTAAGGTCATCGAAAGGTGACCTTTTTTAATGCATAAAAGTTTAGTAAAACTTGGCTAATATAATGAAATATTCATTAAGAATAAAATTAAAATAATGATTTTAAATACGATTTGATTTTATATTTCGGGAATCCAATTTTTTTGAGTAAAAGTTTAAAAAATATACAAAATGGTCAAATTTTTTATTTGTTAATGAATTTAATATTTATATAAAACAGAGTGTTAGGTTTTATTTTTGTTGATCTTAAACTAGCTGTCATCCAAACGAGATATTAGAAATTCGACCAATTGGTATATTTGTTGCTTAGTTAAAGTGAATATATGGTTCCGATAAATTTGATAGACGAACTGTGATTTGTACTTAAACGAAATGAATTTATCATTGTACAGCCAATGTCTAAAGATGTTCGACATTGGCTCACATTACCAATGGGGTGGTATGTGATGAAAGAGAATTGGTTTTCCAAATTTACTCCTTTTCAAGGGGATATTGAAAAAACTCCCGTTGCCATGAACGAGTACTTGCCTGCAGGACAAAGTATTGTACTTGGACTTCAACATACATTTGCCATGTTTGGTGCAACAGTGTTGGCACCGCTGCTCATGGGGTTTGATCCTAGTCTAACGATCCTGTTATCTGGTATTGGCACGATATTATTTTTCCTTATCACAGGTGGGAGAGTGCCAAGCTATCTTGGGGGGAGTTTTGCTTTTATTGGTGCTGTGATTGCTGTAACAGGCTATACCGGTTCAGGGTTAAATCCAAATATTGGGATTGCCTTAGGTGCAATAGTGGTATGTGGCATTTTCTATGCCTTGATGGGTTTGCTTGTAATGAAAACGGGTTCTCAATGGATGGAGAATCTTTTACCACCAGTTGTTGCTGGTGCAATCATTATGATTGTTGGATTAAATTTAGCACCTGGGGCGATTAAAGCCGTATCAGGTAATGAGTTTGATACATGGATGGCTTTGTTGACCGCAATGTGTATTGGTGGTGTCGCAGTATTTACAAGTGGAATGTTGAGACGATTATTGCTATTGGTGGGTTTGATAGTTTCGTATCTTGTATATTTTGTTTTAGCTAACATGATGGGAATGGGTAAACCAATCGATTTTAGCTCGGTTTCAAATGCGGCATGGTTTGGTTTACCAACTTTATATCAACCTGAATTTCAAATGAATGCAATTCTGCTGATTCTACCTATCGCATTTATTCTTATTGCTGAAAATCTTGCGCATTTCAAAGTTGTAAGTGAAATGACAGGCAAAAATATTACGCCTTATATGGGGAGAGCATTTTTGGCAGATGGGGTATGTACCTCTATGTCTGGTGCTGTAGGAGGAACTGGATTAACTACATATGCAGAGAATATTGGGGTCATGGCGGCAACGCGTATTTACTCTACAGTGGTTTTTGTAATTGCGGGTATTGTCGCCATTATTCTGGGATTATCACCAAAATTTGGAGCACTCATTAGCACATTACCTGTCGCAATTTTGACAGGGACTTCAATGATTGTTTTCGGCTTAATTGTAATCGCTGGTGCGAAAATCTGGATCGAAAATAAAGTCGATTTTACTCAAAACGGCAACATTATTGTGGCATCAGTGACTGTGATTATGGGCGCAGGGAACTATTCGATTATGGTTGGTGGACTTGATCTCGGCGGCATTACAACGGCGACATTTGCTGGAATTATTCTAAATCTGATTTTTAATCGAGCTAAGCAAAAGCAGAATCAAATAGTAGCAGAGGTTGTACCAGAAAAAACTTAAGTTTGAGACTTAGCTTTTAAGACAAATTTTAGTCAATCCTAAATTGTCGAAAGTTTCAGCAAGATAATGAAAACGTAAAAGATGTATACCTGATACAAGGGGATAAAAATGGGAATACCAGTAATTGATTTAGCAGGCGTAGATATAAACAAACCAGAAAGTGAGGCGACTAAACGTGCAGTTGCTGAACTGAGAAAAGCTGCGATGCATTCAGGTTTTTTCTATGTGAAGAATCATACAGTTCCTTTAGAAATGATGACGCGACAGTTTGCATTAGCAAAAGAATTATTGGCGCTTCCAGAAGACGTTAAGCAAAAATATGATGTACGTAATTTTTTTGGATTCCGTGGATTTGATAAACTAAATGGTCAGCAATTAGACCCTTACGGCAAGCCAGATTATAAAGAAGGGTTTTATTGTGGTCGTAATTATCCTCAAGATCATCCTTTTGCAATCGCTAAATATCAAAACTATGGTCCAAATCAGTGGCCTGAAGAATTACCTCAATGTGAATTGATTTGTCAGGAGTACATCGATGAAATGTATAAACTGGCAAATTTTCTGATGCAACTTTTGGCATTAACGTTAAATCTGCCATCGAACTATTTTGATGCTTCTAGTAAAGATCCTATGGGAACCTTACGTATGTTGCGTTATCCACCTACACCTAGAGATGATGATGAAACATATGGCGTTGGCGCGCATACAGATTGGGGGTCAGTCACCATTTTGGCACAAGATCAAATAGGCGGATTAGAAGTGTGCATGCCTGACGGAGAGTGGGTTGCAGCACCACCAATTGAAGGAACATTTGTAGTTAATCTAGGTGATATGATTCCAAAATGGACCAATGGTCTATATCACTCCAATCCACATCGAGTAAAAAATAGTTTTTCAAATGGTGCTTATCGTTACTCAATTCCATTTTTTTATGAACCAGACTATCACGCTGTGATTGAGCCAGTTCCAGGAACATTGAAAGAAGGTGAATTACCTTTATATGCACCATGTACAGTAGGGGAGCATTTAGAAGAAATGTATAATCGTTCATATAAAAAAGCGGAAGAGAATGCAGTAGCTTAAATCTCGCGATACAAAAAAAGCATTATCTATATAATGCTTTTTTTTAATTATTCTAATGATTTATGAGCGATATTGATTGATAAAGTCCTCAGAACTTAGCCCTTTTTTAGCATAATGAATTGATGCTCTTTCCGCATATATTTGTCTAATATAGCGCGCTATGTCGCAGCTATCTGCAAACATATTATATTTCCAACCCAAACCATAGGACCATAAATTAATATTATCCACGGTCATGATTTCAATATTTGTATCCTCATGATCCAAATAATGGTCAATCATCTTGCGAATGACCTCTTGGGTGCAGCTTAATTTATATGCATGCCATTCATCATGGGGACACGCATTTTTTGGTGGCTGCCTAAATGGGTATTGAATGCCTCTTCCAGGGCGATTAAGACCGTGACCTTCCCATGGACTGTATTCTTGGGACCATGTATTTAATGGCCCGTTTGGAACCGCAGGACGTATTTGCCCCCAATGTACCAAATTTTGATTTAACCAATCATCTGCAAAACTATCGCAGTTGAAAGGATCAAGCTTTCTAATCGCTTCTTGGTCATGTTGAAAAGAGATATAAGATTCGATTGGATTTTCGATTTTGAAAATACAGTGGCTATAGTCCATCGCCATTTTAAATGGAATACCTTGATGATTGACTAAAGCTGCAACTTTCTCTACCCGGCGATAATCTTCAGACCAATTATCTACGTGATTTTCAAAGGTAATGGTTATACCCTTACTTTGAGCATACTCATAAAAATATAAATAGGCATCAGCAACTTGTTGATCATTAAGATAGTTGAATTTACTGTCTTTTGCTGCAAGCATAATGTTGTGGTATTTGGCGCCTACGGCACATGATAGCTCGATATTTTCTTTGAATATTTTTTCATGTTCTCCCCAAATATAGCATCCGTAACCTGAATAAACTGGAATATTGTATTTTTGACTCCCTTTAATGTAATCATCAATCATTTCACGATGAGTCGGAATGTGATCGATAAAATCCCACACGCTCGATTCTGCAAGTAGATCGAATTTTTCCATTATTGATGGTTCTTTAAGAGATACTGGATGTTCAAATGATGAGGCTTGTATGCCTAGTCCAGCACAGCCTAATGGAAACATTTTTTTCATAAATTCAATACCAAAAATATATAATTAAATCAGTGAATTGATAATGCAAAAAAAATGCCTTAATCCCTTAATATTTCAATCTATTACATTATTAAAATGGCTTTTTTAAAATATCAGTTGTCTAATACGAACATAAATTTATCGAAATAAATTAGATACGGGGATGTATGATTAAAAACATTAAAAAATACAGCTATGGAATTATAGTAATCATCTGTGCAGGAATGACGACCTCTAAAGTGATGGCACAAAATGAAAATAAAGAACAAGCGGATTTAAATAATATTAATCCATTGACTCAACAGGAAATCGATCAAGCATTAGCTCAGATGAAAGTAAAAATGTTCAAAAATTTGGAAAATTGGAGTACGGCGTTAAAACGAAATGATTTCGAGCGGACAGGAAAAAATTTGGTGTTAAAAAGTAAGAAACAGCTTGAATTATGTCATATATATCAAGCTTCTGTAGATGAAACATATTCTTTAGCGCAAAAAAATCGCCATCGTATGTCTATAGATGAACAGAAAATTGTGGATGATCGAAACAGGTTTATTGAGTATTTGGGATTCAAAGATAATCAAATTGATACTAAATTAGGTTTTAGTTGTCGATTAATTTAAAAAAGCACGGATGAAGAATCCGTGCTTTTTAAACTCTAGAAACGGTAACCAATTTTAAAGCTATATCCAATAGCTGTATTGTCTTTAAAATCTGCATCATAGCGATCGGTTCCGAACCAACTAGCAGATTGAGCTTTTGCATCACCTAACCAAAAATATCGTGCACCCGCTTGAATGAATGTATTTTTATTAAAGCTGTACTGACCACCTAATCCTGCACTCCAAAAACCTTCAGATGGACCTAAAGTTGAAACATATTCACCTGCACCAGAGTCCCATCCTCCGATAATGGTCAATGCGAGTTTTTCATTTAATTTTCTTGCAATACCGAATGTTGCAGATATTTGATCTTTTTCATAAGCGATTAAGTCGAAACCACGAGGTCCTTTACCTTGTCCCTCCGTAATAGAAGAAGTTAAAACTCCAAATTTGTATGGACGGATTTTGAACTCAGACCAATCTACCCAACGTAAATTGATATAAGCTAATGTATCAGCCATGATACCTGATTGGAAATCTAGGTTAACTGATTGTGGAGTTGATGCTGAGGTTTTACCTTCTGTATATTGGTAGTCGGTACCAAGTGCCCCAATTTTATCTACAATATGCCACCCAGGATGTACAATAGGTAATGTATCTGTAATCACTTCAGGCATACTTTCTTCAGCTTGAACTGAATAAGAAATTTTTGATCTGTAGGTTAATGAAGCTCTTAATGCAATTTCAGGAATTTGAAATGCAGCACCCGCTAGCCAACCAAAAGCACCTTCTTCAGGCATACTTGCTTTATAGCCTTGATAATCTTTTCTTGTATCACGACCAAGAAGATCTCTTGAACCTGTACCTTTTTCCTTAAAAGTACTACACAGTGCTACACCACTAGTCTGTGAATTACATAAATAACCTCCCAACAGACTGTAAGCAGTTCCTTGTAAACTAAGATCACCTTTTACTGTTTGATAAACTGGGCCTGCATAAAAATTAAGGTGTTCATTAGGTTGGAAGCCTACGACTAGAGATAAACTATTTGTCGAAACTTCAGCCTCTGTACTGCCATACTCACTGTGAAATGCACCATATTTTGTCGCAGATTCAAGGTCACCTAATGGCAATCGTCCTGAGCTGTTGACTCTGGAATGTTTTTTATCAGAATTTGAATAAGAGGCTTTTGCTCCGAAAGGTTGGTCATAAATTAAACCTAATGAAATATTGTCAGTCACTTGAAATTTTAAATTAATATTTGCAAATCCGAACGTGTCTGCAATATCACTTAAATTTGAGCCCGCAATTTCCCCACCTGCGTTAATATCATCTGCTGTAGGCATATTCCAACCATTCGGGTCTCTTAATCCTGCAGATGAAGGGCCCGAAGGTTCAGTTCTCATTGTTCCTGAAAGATCAGCATCCAAAATTGAATAACTAAAATCTACATAGTTTCCTGGCTGTAAAAAGCCATTCATCGATTGGCCTGAACGATCCATAGCTGCAGCATAAGCGCCCGCGGTTGGAAACATTGCGACCAAAATCGCCCCAGTAAGTGTATTCAAACGCATTATTACATTCCCTGTGTAATGAATATTATTAGAGCTTTTACTCAAATATTTTGCTCTTTATACACATCGTGTAATTTTTGGTCAATGAGTATCCTGACAAATATGTAATTTTTTGCCAATCATTTTTTATTTAATTTCATGTATTTGCGTTTAAATGTGTTATTTGTCTCATTATTTTGAAATAAAGCTGCCTATTAGGATGTAGAGTTTATTTTTTAAATCAGAAATTTTGATTGATGTTTGATCATTTTGGTCAATTTGCATAATAAAAAAAGGCGCCTAAGCGCCTTTTCTAAAAAATCAATTTTTAACGATCATTAAACTCATCATGTTGAGGAGCAGGGTATTTAAAGCCTTTGGTTTTATAACCTAAATACAAAATACCACCAATCGCCCAAATCAAACCATATTTAAGCGATGCTTGATCGACCTCAAGCCACAATGCAAATACTGCAATAAAGCCGAGTAATGGTACGATAACGAAATTAATAATTTCTTTCGCTGTTTTAGTACGACCATCGCGTAACGCATACCGTGAGATAACAGATAAGTTCACAAAGCTAAATGCTGTTAAAGCACCGAAGCTAATTAATGAAATGACAAAGTCTAAATCCATAAAACCAGCGGTTAATGCGACTGCACCTACAATCATGATGTTATATGATGGAGTGAAGTTTTTAGGGCTGATGTGACCAAAAATTTTCTTATTGATGACACCATCGCGTCCCATAACATACATGAGGCGTGATACACCTGCATGTGCAGAAATACCTGATGCCATAACAGTAATGATGGCAAATGCAAGTACATAAGACTGGAACAAAGATCCACCAACCAACAACAAAATTTCAGGTTGAGTTTCTGCAATATTCTGGAAGTATGATCCCGGATTATTAGGGAAATAGATCTGCATGAAATAAGTGCTGACGATAAAGATAATCCCTGCAATTAACGCAGTTAAGAAAATCGCTTTTGGTAGCGTTTTCTCAGTATCTTTAGTTTCTTCAGCGAGAGAACTGAGTGAGTCAAATCCTGTGAATGAGAAGCAGAGTAATGTCGCACCTGTGATTAAGGCACCCACTGAAGTTAACTCATTCCAAAATGGTTCTAAACTCCAAAGTTGGTAGCGTTGTTCAGCAGAGATTGGACCATCCGCGTTATATCCCATTTGGAGCTTGGTATAGACCATCCATGTAAATACAGCGATCACAATTAATTGTACGAATACAATTATGCTGTTGAAATTTGCAACAAATCGCGCACCACGAAGGTTAATACCTGTCATAAATGCTGTTAACACAATGACCCAGACCCAATGATTGACATCAGGGAATAAAGCCTCAAGATAAATCACCGCAAGGATGATGTTGACCATAGGTGAGAGCAGGTAATCTAACCATGATGACCAGCCAACCATAAAACCAACGTTAGGGTGGATAGATTTTTGAGCATAGGTATACGCTGAACCTGAAGATGGATATCTACGGATCATATGACCATAACTTAATGAAGTCAGCAGGATTGCAACAAGTGCGAAAATATATGATGTAGGAACGTGGAAATTACTTTCTTCTGATACCAAACCGAAAGTATCAAACAACGTCATTGGCTGAATATAAGCTAAACCGATAATAATGATGTGCCAGAGTCCTAGCGTTTTTTGCAGTTTAGCTGCCGATTGAGTCCCAGTTATATTAGTCAACGGCTTTATCCTCTTAATCGTTGATCAAGGATCAGTCAAATCAATTAAGGATCGTTTGAGACGAACGATCCCCCCTAATGTTTTTTCAAAAGTGCGCCAATCTAAACCATATTGGTGCAGTTTGTCAGTAGTTTGTGTGAGTTTTTTAGCAGGATTTATGCCAAAAGTATTGAACTCATGAGTTAAAACAACTAACAAATGAAAAGCCTGATGTCTAAAAAAACATCAGGCTAGTTTTAAGCGTATCTTTACTTATTTTGAGAAATTTACCAAGCTTTTTCTAAGATAGATTTTAAATCTTTTAATGTTGCTTCTTTAGGGTTGAAAATGATTGATCCGTCATTTAACGCTTTTTCGGCAACTTCATCTAATTGAGATTGCGTAACTTTGCCTGTCTCACGTAATGTACGTGGCAGTTTAGTTAAATCATAAATTCGATCACGCATTGTGTTGATAATCGCAATAGCTTTATCTGCACGTTGATTTGCTGGTGTCTGTGCATAGATATCAGTACCTGCAAGCGGTAATAACAGATCAGCAATCTTATCGCCATTCACATCCTTGTTGTAATCAAGCACATAAGGGAGGAATAAGTTCATGCACAAACCATGTGGTAAGTGAGCAACTGCACCTAGAGCGTGTCCAAGGGAGTGAACAATACCGACCATTGCGTTTGAGAATGCAATACCAGCCATGGTTGATGCTTGAGCAAGTTCTAAACGGGCATCAGCATCTTTTGGATTTTCCAAAACTTTAAACAAGTTTTCACTAATTTTTTTAATTGCAGCAGTAGCGTAAGCATCACTGATAGGATTCGCTGCCAAACACGTATAGGCCTCAACTGCATGTGTCATTGCATCCATTCCTGTCATTGCTGTCAGGTGTGGAGGTAATGTTAAAGTCATACGTGGATCTAAAATTGCAGCACTAGGCATTAAATATTTTGAAGCAAATGCCATTTTTTGATTATTCGCTGTATCTGAAACCACAGCAACCATCGTGACTTCAGAGCCTGTACCTGATGTTGTTGGGATAACAAAAAAAGGCTTTAATGGGCGAGGTAGGTTGTGAGCTCCTGAATATTTCAGCAGATCATCGCCTCCTTCGGAGACGAGAATATTGGCAGCTTTTGCTGTGTCGATGACTGAACCACCCCCAATTGCAATGATGGCATCGCATTGATTGTTACGATACATCTCAGTCACGGCTTTTACTGTTTCTAAACTTGAGTCCGGTGGAACTTCATCAAAAATTGAGCCAATTTTTACTTCTGTCGCTGCAAAAGCAGCTTCCACTGGTTCAAGTAGACCATTGGCACGTACGCCTTTGTCTGTGATGATGAGTGGTTTTTTTGAACCCATTGAATCTAGCTCAAATGGAATGTGTTCAAGCGCAGCATTACCAGCAATCACTTTAACTGGACAGAAAAATTCATAATATGGTTTTGCCATGCTTAAGCACTCCCTTTAATATATGACTGAGCAACTTTGAGATAAATATTTGCTGCACCTGTCAATTTTTCTTTTAATGACAGATTGACTGGATATTCTTTGACTGCAAGTTCAGCGACTAATTTTGGAAGAATAAGGGCTTCCATTTTATTCAGACAACGCACTAAACGTATTGCATGACCTAAATCGCCATCAGCAATCATACGGTCATTTGCAAATGCTTGTGCAGTACTTTCTTGGAAAGAAAATACCAAAAAAGCATGATGCATATGTTTAAAGGTAATCGTTAAATCTGGTTTTTTTGATGCATGGTCGATTAAGACAAGTTGATGTTGTGGATTCACTTGTGCAATAAATGCTGCATCACTGTTGAAAACGTCCATTGAAATCGTGAAGCCGACAGGAAATTTAGCAATTTCCTGTTTTATTTCTTCATCGACTTGACTTGCCATCGCTAAGCCTCTGCCAATCACGTCAAGCATGAGTTTGACATAAGCTTGTTCTAGCGCGGGCTTTACAGAGTTAATAGAAATCACTCACTTGTCCCTTATCACATAGTTTTATAATTTAGAGTAAATACTCTAAAATTATCTAATGACAAAGTAAAGGAGTTTTAATGATCATTCACGATAATTTGACTGAACAGGTCACTTTTTTTTAGATAGGCAATGAGGTCTTGAACTAACATATCAAAACTTGGGTAGGGATTTATCAAATCAGAGATTCTGACCATTTCAAGACCTGCATAACCACATGGATTAATAGTTTGGAAGCCTTCCAGGTCACAATCTATATTAAGTGAGAGTCCATGATAACTGCGACCTTTTCGGATTTTAAAGCCCAGAGATCCAATTTTTCTACCATCAACATAAACACCAGGTGCATCTGGTTTAGCATAAGCTTCGATACCGTATTTTTTTAATAAATCGATCATGACATTTTCTGCATAGCTGACTAAAGTACGGACATTCCAGCCTAATCGATTTAAATCAAACATAAAATATGCAACTAATTGTCCTGGACCATGCCAAGTGACTTGTCCACCACGATCAGTTTGAACAACTGGGATATGGCTAGGCACTAATATATGTTCTGGTTTGCCAGCTTGTCCTTGGGTAAGCACAGAATTGTGCTGCAAAATCCAAAATTCATCTGCTGTTTGTTCGTCACGCTGTTCTGTCATCAGCTTCATTTCTTGGAAGCGATCTTCATAAGAAGTGGTTTGGGTATAGTGACGAATAATCAATTGAGGTTTGGTTTTGACATCCACGGAGGTTAAGGCTCAAATTCAAAAATGAGTTTTATTATAGACAATATTGTTGAATTAAGTGTGACCTAGGCACATACTTGATGAATAATTAACAAACATAAAAAAACACGCATGAAGCGTGTTTTTTTATTAAAGTGCAGTTTTAATTAAAGGGCAAGCAGCCAAGTCTGCATATACTTGATGTACTTGCTCAAGCTCTTCAAAACGAAGTTGCGCAGTAATTGAATGATACTTGCCTGTACGCGATGGTGTCACTGTCATTGCATTCCCATCAAAATCAGGGAAATGTTTAACAAAAATGTCATTCACGGCTTTGCGTAAATCCTCACCTGCAAGACCAATCAATTTAATTGGATAATCCATCGGAAACACCCAAAGATGTTCTTGTAGTTCGCGTGATGGAGTGCGATCGATCATGTCAGTCATAGGACACCTCATTAGTAAAAATACCTGCTAGGCGCAGGTATTTAGAATTATTTGCTACATGCTTTATATTATGGGGGAGTGTCCCCCATATTCAAGCCTGTATTATCCTATGGATAGATTAGTCATTCTCAAGGAACGAGCGTAAATGTTCAGAACGCGATGGATGACGTAATTTACGTAACGCTTTTGCTTCGATCTGTCGAATACGTTCGCGTGTTACATCAAACTGTTTACCAACTTCTTCCAACGTGTGGTCCGTCGGCATATCAATACCAAAACGCATCTTCAAGACTTTAGCTTCACGTTCAGTGAGGTTTTCAAGTACCTCACGTGTTGCTTCTTTCAAGCCTTCTGAAGTGGCAGCATCAACTGGTGAAGTGATGTTACCATCTTCAATGAAGTCACCAAGATGTGAGTCTTCATCATCACCGATCGGTGTCTCCATCGAAATTGGTTCTTTAGCGATCTTAAGCACTTTACGAACTTTGACTTCATCCATTTCAAGGCGTTCACCTAACTCTTCAGGCGTAGGTTCACGTCCCATTTCTTGAAGCAATTGACGAGATACGCGGTTGATCTTGTTAATGGTTTCAATCATATGTACAGGGATACGAATCGTACGTGCTTGGTCAGCAATTGAACGTGTAATCGCCTGACGAATCCACCAAGTTGCATAAGTCGAGAACTTATAACCACGACGGTATTCAAACTTATCTACGGCTTTCATCAAGCCGATGTTACCTTCCTGAATCAGATCGAGGAACTGTAAACCACGGTTGGTATATTTTTTCGCAATGGAGATGACCAAACGTAAGTTCGCCTCAACCATTTCTTTTTTAGCACGACGTGCTTTTGCTTCACCAATCGCCATACGTTTAGAAATATCTTTAATTTCAAGTACAGTAAGGTCTAGATCTTTTTCGATATCAGCGATTTTTTGTTGGAAAGCAAGAACGTCAGGGCGTACTTTCTCTAAGTATGGTTTTTGGTCAGCAGTGGCTTTAGCAATTTGCTCATCTAACCAAGATGGGTTTGATTCTTGACCAGGGAACGTTGTACGGAATTGAGTACGATCCATACGACCACGACGAACTGCGTAGCGCATTACTTCACGTTCTGCTGTACGAATTTGTTCATGCGTGCCACGAATCATTTCAGAAATGATGTCAAACAAACGTGGTGTGAACTTAAACATCATAAAGACGGTTGCGAGCGACTCAAGAGCTGCTTTACCTTCTTTACTGTTACGACCATGTTTTGCGATCGCATCTTTAGTCGCATTCCACGCAGCTTCTAACTCTGCAAAACGCACTTTTGCGATTTCAGGGTCTGGACCTGAATCACCCTCAGAATCATCATCACTTTCAGACTCTTCTTCATCATCGTCATCAAGTTTTACATCTTTAGTTGGTTTAGTCTCTGTTTCTTCTTCAAGATCAGCATCAACTTCTTCTAAAACTTCTGGAATTTCTTCATCAGACTCTGGATCTAAATAGCCTGAAAGAATATCGGCTAAACGACGCTCGCCAGTTTCGTAATCTTTATATTCTTGTAATACAACTTCAACCGCATTTGGCCAATAAGCAATTGAGTTTAAAACGTCACGAATACCTTCTTCGATACGTTTTGCAATCTGAATTTCGCCTTCACGAGTCAACAGTTCAACTGTTCCCATTTCTCGCATATACATACGAACAGGGTCAGTTGTACGACCAGGCTCATTTTCTACAGATGCTAAAACTGCTGCTGCTTCTTCTTCAGCAACTTCGTCAGTCGTTTCTGCGCTACTACCATCAAACATTGCATCGTCAGATTCTGGCGCACGTTCGTGTACAGGAATACCGACGTCTTGAAGCATCTGAATGATATCTTCAATCTGTTCGCTTTCAGTGATCGAGTCTGGGAGATGATCGTTAACCTCAGCGTAGGTTAAGTAACCTTGTTCTTTGCCTCGGCTAATCAGAGCCGCTACTTGTGAAGTAGGGGAATGCATATCGCTCATCTTTGCTCTCTTCTCGTTGAATCTGTGGCGGGGAAAAACCGTGCATTCTAGCACAATTAACTTATCTTTAGTATCGTATTAACTCAGTATAATTGGTTTTGAAAACCAATGAATTAAGCTATTTAAGTCAATATTGGGTCAAAATTGTTCATTTCAAGCACATCATGCTTTTTATTTTAAACCAACAATAAGGCTCTGATCCTTGATTAAATAATGACATATTTTTTTGTCCAAAAAAAACTAAAATTTGTATAAATATCAGCGAAAAATAAAATAAAACTTGACAAGTATTCTGAACAAAGATAAATAGCGCCTAGCCCCATTCATTTTTTCACACATGAGGTAGTTTTAGTGTCTTCTACAGATTTTGAACTAGATGATAACTACGGTGATGATGATGTTAGTTTTGATGAAACTACGAGCAAAATTAGCGCCAAAGAATCATTAGAAAAGCGTCGCTTGATTGATGACTTACTTGCACAGCGTCGTTTAGATCGTGAATTGAAAGATCTTGAATATGATTTTGACGATGATGATTTCGACGATGATGAAGACTAAATTAGATTGGGTATCCTGATCTAAAATGTTATTCTACGAAATTAAGATACAACCTTTGGAAATATAATGAGTGCATTAGATTTAGACTTGTTAAGTGACTACTTAGATGGCGACCAAAATGAGCATGGTCTAGATTTTGCTGCAACTCATGGTTTTTTGTGTGCGACAGCTGTAGGTCCTCAATTTGATCGTTGGTTGGATGAGTTATTTGACAATAATCAAAAGAAAGTGCCTGCAGAGATCGTAGCTCAAATTAAACTTTGGTTAGAAGATTTACGTCAAAAACTTGCCAATGAAGAAGGTATTGAATTTCCTTTTGAAATTGAAGAAGCAGATGTAGAGTCAAGCCTTGGGGATTGGAGTGTAGGCTTTGTCGATGCAATGTTCTTAAATGAAGATGCATGGTTCACACCTGAGTTTGAAGAGCAATTAGTTGATCTCACTCTGCCAATTATGGTATTCAGTGGTGTTGACGAAGAAGATCCTCAAATGGAGTCTTTCCGCCGTAACGGTCAATTGATGGATGAGCTTGCAGAAGAAATTCCAGATAACTTGAATGAATTATATTTGATGTATCATACGCCGAACTAATTAAAAAGCACCGTAAGGTGCTTTTTTTATTTTGAGTTCTTTCTTTTTTGTCTGCGGTACACAATCCAAATGATTATGCTGATCACAATAGCAATAATTAGATAGCTTACTTGGCTAAATATTTTGTGCATCATTTCAGTATTATTTCCAAAATAATAACCCACATATGCTAAAAAGGTGGTCCATATAACCGTGCCTAAACCACTATAAAACATAAACTTTACAAAAGGCATTTTGCTCATGCCTGCAGGTATACTAATCAGAGATCGTACTGCTGGAACCATACGTCCAAAAAAAACGATTCGATGTCCATATCTTTCAAACCATTCTAATGATTTATCAACATCAGCTACTTTAATAAATAAATACTTGCCATATTTTTCAACGAACGTATAGAGCTTTTGATCAGAGATCTTACGTCCTAACCAATACAGCGTAGCGGCAGCTAAGAGCGAACCTATACTTCCTGAAATAATGACACCGATCAAAAGTAATTGACCCTGAGAAGCGGTATAGCCAGCTGAAGGCATAATAATCTCTGAGGGTATAGGTGGAAAAACATTATCGAGAAACATCAATAGAGCAATGCCGAAATAGCCCAATTGCTCCATCACTGAAATGATCCAATCTTTCATAAGTGATTTGTATTTTAAAGTTAAACCTATGCTAGATGTTTTTAAGAAAAAATACAGTGAAATTAAGTTAATGCATTAATTTAGGATGTTGAATTTGTATAAGTGTATGAACATAGACTTCTCGTAGGATATAGCTGACGAGAAGGGGAGCTATGCTGATGATGAAGATAAGACTCATTGAATCTCTCATCTGAAAACCGATTGCTAAAGCAATAATTGCGCCGATACAAGCACCTAACGTTACGATAAAATAATGGGATTGGTTACGTATATGCAATTTAACATCAGAATTATGTGAATCGAGATATATAAATTTTAAATGTGTCGGTACAGCTGATACACGATCTAAATGATTATGGTGAGCAAAATTCCGTCGAACAGGAAGATATTTGAATGGCACTCGATTCATGATTTTCATCCTTGAGCTAAATTTATTTCCTTCGTATTAAATTTATCTGAATGACTTCATGTGTTTTGTGTTGTTATAAAATAACTTTGTAATAGTGATATATCAGAATTGAAATTTTGTTTGTTCAATGTAAAAAGCGTCATCTACACTGTAATGTATACAACGCTTTTGTAAGTTAAATAAAATATTTTTTATTTAGAGGCGTTTACGTTTTGCAGCAATAATCTGAGACTGGCGCATACGGAAACCTTCTTTCTGCTTTTCTGTTGTTTTATCGATACAATAAACACATGATACGCCATGTTCGTAACTTGGTAATGCTACTTCTTCGGGGGTTAATGGCCAACCACAAGCATGGCACTTCACATTTTGACCTTCTTCCACTCCGTGTGTAACCGCAGTACGACCATCAAAAACAAAGCATTCACCTTCCCATAAACTTTCTTCAGGAGGGGTTTCTTCTAAATATTTAAGAATACCACCTTTGAGGTGATATACCTCTTTAAAGCCTTCTTGAAGAAGTAGTGAAGTTGATTTTTCACAACGAATCCCGCCTGTACAAAACATGGCAATCTTTTTATCTTTATGCTGTTCAAGATTGTTTTTTACATATTCAGGGAATTCGCGGAACGTTTCAGTTTTTGGATCAATTGCCCCTTTGAATGTGCCTGCTTTGTACTCGTAATCATTTCTTGTATCGACTAAGATCACGTCATCACGTGCAATGAGTTCGTTCCATTCTTTAGGGTCTAGATAGTGACCAACCAAGTCGCGTGGTTTCACTGGAACACCTAAAGTCACGATTTCTTTTTTATGTTTGATTTTCATTTTACGGAATGGTTTTTCGTCACTGTGTGACTCTTTATATTCCATGTCATTAAATCCTTCATTTAAAAGGAATTGATGAATGACATCAATTGCATGGCGGTCACCTGCAACTGTTCCGTTAATCCCTTCATGGGCAACGATAAGAGTACCGCATAGGTTGATGGTTTTTACCAACTCAAGTAATTTTTGTTGAAGTGCTAGAGAATCTTCAACTTCTTTAAATTGATAAAGTGCCGCAACAACCCAACCAGTGGTCGCTTGCTGTTCTACAGGTGCAAGCTGTTCTACAGTAGCGTTCATGGAGTACTCCAAATGTATTAATATAGGGATAAAATCAGGCGCGTATTCTAACGCGATTTTTGAAAATATGCGAGAAAGCCATAGAAAATTTATGGTTTTATATGAGGAAAATATTTTGAATACAACGCGTCGAATCCCTTCATTAACACCATGTGCGGGACGTTGTTCAACAGTGTTTGGTGATGCGGTATGTCGTGGTTGTCGACGTTTTAATCATGAAGTGATTCAATGGAATACTTATAATGAAGAACAACGACTGAGTATTTGGAAGCGTTTAGATCAACAACTGGATCAAATTTTGGTTCCAATGCTTCCTCATGCTCAACTTTCTGAGGTGGAAAAATTCATTGAATCAAAAAGAATCCGAGTATTGGAGAATGCTTCAAAAGGCCGAAAATTATATCATGCGCTTAAAATTTGCGAAAAAAACAAGCATTTAGCAGAGCAGAGTGGTTTAGGTATTTCAGCTCCACATGTTAAACCGATCTGGACTGAGTTTGAACGTCGGGTTCTTGCTTTGGCGAATGCCAGTTATGAATTAGCTTGGTTAAGAGCAGATGGGATTAGCCAGAGCTTGCAGTTGGTGGATGAAGAGTAATTCTATGATAATTTGTTATAAAAAAACTCGCTCAAGTAAGCGAGTTTTTAGTCAATCATTAAGCAACTTGGACAGGAATACAGTTTGCTGTGTGATTCACAGTGTTATCTGGATTTGCATAAACCAAACGTGGTTTATGTGCATCAGCTTCTGCAACAGTAAAATCACCGAAAGTCGCGATAATAATAATGTCACCTAAATCTGCTTGGTGAGCAGCACCACCATTTACAGAAATAATGCCTGAGTTTTCTTCACCACGGATTGCGTAAGTTGTAAAACGCTTGCCATTAGTTACATTCCAAATATGAATTTCTTCATATTCACGAATACCAGCTAAATCTAGTAATACACCATCAATTGCACATGAACCTTCATAATGAAGTTCAGCTTGTGTTACAACTGCACGGTGGATTTTAGCTTTTAATAAACGAGATAGCATGGGAAGCGTCTCCTGAGTTGTTCTAAGATTGTTTTATTATCTAGAAACAACAGTTTTTTAATTTGGGTGAAGCATTTGAAAGCGCATTTTGCCCTCAAATTTTCATCGTGGCAAGAAAAATTGTTGAACAAAAATTAAATTTATCAACTACGGCTTGTAGGCATTTATTTGATTCATTGCCTGCTGAATTTCACCATTCACTAATAATTTTGTACGACTTAGTGCGTAATGAATTGCATCGTCAATGAGCGTTTGTTCACTTGAGGGTGCTTTACCTAGAACATGACCTGATACACGGTCTTTTGATCCAGGGTGTCCAATTCCAATACGTAAACGATGGAAGTTAGGGCCAGTATGAGGAACAATGTCACGTAAACCGTTATGACCACCATGACCACCACCCGTTTTGAGGCGAATGATACCTGGATCCATATCAAGTTCATCGTGAGCAATAAGCATTGCTTCTGGAGAGATTTGGTAGAATTTTGCGAAGGGTACAACACTTTGACCAGAACGGTTCATAAAGGTTGAAGGTAATAAAAGTCGAACATCTTGTCCTTCTACATTACCGCGACCACTTAATCCATTAAACTTAGGGTCATTTTTAAGTGTTATGCCATATTGTTCTGCAAGACGTTCTACATACCAGAAGCCTGCATTATGGCGGGTTTGAGCATACTCTTTACCAGGGTTGCCCAAACCAACAATCAGTGAAATATGAGACACTAATTTACACCATCAACACTTATGCGCGTTTGAAGTCAGCGTGCATTGGAGTGTTTTTAGCTGGGTGACGTTGTAAAGCTTGGATTTTAACGCTTTCAACTTTACCATCAACATCAATTTCAATTACTTCTTCAAAGAAAGCGTTGTCTTCTAAGTATTTAACAAGCTGACGAAGCTCAAGTGTAATTGCTACAGGTGCAGCATCACCACCATAGATGATAGCAGGAACTTTAGATTGAAGACGAAGGCGGCGGCTCGCACCTTTCCCTTGTACTGCTTCTTCACGTGCTACTGCATTTAATACGAAGTTTGCCATGAGAGACATCCTATTTAAGTTAAGTGAACTAGATCTGCGACCGATCTAGTGATAGAAAGCCCTACCAAAAGGCAGGGCTTTAAAATTTTAGCGCTCTATTATAGATAAGAATCGAACATTGCGCTAATAGATTCTTCGTTGTTAATACGACGAATTGTTTCAGCAACCATACTCGCAACTGAAACTTGGCGAATCTTACCAAGAGCTAAAGCTTCTTCTGAAAGCGGAATTGTATCTGTCACAACAAGTTCGTCGATAACAGAGTTTTTCAAATTCTCGATCGCTTTACCAGATAAAACAGGGTGAGTAGCATATGCTACGACACGACGCGCACCAAAAGTCTTCAATGCATCAGCGGCTTTACATAAAGTACCAGCAGTATCAACCATGTCATCAACGATCACACAGTCGCGATCTTTAACATCACCAATCAAATGCATCACTTGTGATTCATTTGCTTTTTGACGACGTTTGTCGATGATAGCTAAATCGATATCGCCCATTTGTTTCGCAACAGCACGAGCACGAACAACACCACCAACGTCTGGCGAAACAACCATAAGGTTGTCATGAGACTGTTGACGTAAGTCAGCTAAAAGCGCTGGCGTACCGTAAATGTTGTCTACAGGGATGTCGAAGAAACCTTGAATTTGGTCAGCATGAAGATCGATCATCACAACACGGTCAATACCTACAGTTGTTAGCATATCTGCTACTACTTTTGCAGTAATTGGAACACGTGAAGAACGAGGACGACGGTCTTGGCGAGCATAACCGAAATAAGGAATCACAGCAGTGATACGACCAGCACTTGCACGACGCAATGCATCTGCCATTACTAAGATTTCCATAAGGTTATCATTAGTTGGAGCACAAGTAGGCTGAACGATGAATACGTCTTTACCACGGACATTCTCAGTGATTTCGACAGCGATTTCACCATCAGAGAATTGACCTACAGATGCAGCACCTAGAGGGATATGCAAGTGGCTAACGACTTTTTGGGCGAATTGTGGATGCGCAGTTCCACTAAAAACGACAAGATTGGGCATGAAGCACCCTTGGCGGTTGAAATGTATAGAATGAGATGGCAGGGGCGGCTGGATTCGAACCAACGGATGGCGAGATCAAAACCCGCTGCCTTACCACTTGGCGACGCCCCTAATGCGGCAGAACTTTAATGGTTTTATATGGGTTTGTCAAGATTGTTTGACTCAACTCATGATACCAATGTTCTGTCTTTTTGAACTAAATTGGCAGGGGCGGCTGGATTCGAACCAACGGATGGCGAGATCAAAACCCGCTGCCTTACCACTTGGCGACGCCCCTATCATTTAAACGATGA